>NZ_QOBB01000143.1:0-18772 GCF_024704855.1 Burkholderia sp. HAN2018
GGCGAGGCCGAGTGCGGCGAGGGCGCCGAGCACGGTGGCCGGCACGAGCGCGCGCACGACGCGCTGCGCGCGGCCGGGCGCGAAAGCATCAGGGGTAGCGGCAGACTTGACCAAGGTGTCCACATCCAGGAAAGCGGTTCAAAGGGGTGTGGGCAGGGGCCGCCGGCGGCACATCCGTCGGGCGGCGACGGGGGCGGGCGGCGGGCGTGCAACAAAACAGGCCCCGCCAGGGGCCTGTGTCGTTTCCGTTCGACCCAACGCGCGGGGCGGGCCCGCTTCGAACGGCGGCGTGCATACCGGGTCGAACCCGGTTATCACGAAGACGCTAAAGAAAGATGACAGCGCCAGTCTACCGGTGTTCCGCACAACGTTAAAAATTTTAAAGAGGGTCAGCTCATTCGTTTCGCAGTGCGGTAAATCGGGTTAAATCAGCATTTATTACGACAAATTTCGTCAGTCCGGCAATTTGTGCGCGCGGCCGCGCAACGCGGCGGACGTGCGCACGGTGTCGAAGCCGGCGTCGAGCATGGCCTCGGCGTCGTTCCACAGGTTGCCGCGCAGCCGGTTGGTCCAGATCATCGACGCGAACACGCCTTCGAGCAGCGACACGAGATAGACGGCGGCCAGGTGCACGTCGAGATCGGCGGCGAGTTCACCGGCCGCGATCGCGCGGCGCAGCAGCGCCTTCGTGATCCGCAGCATCTGCAATTCGAGCAGCATGCGGCGCCGCTGCAGCGCGCCGTTTTCCTCGCTCTGTTCGCACTTCGTATAGAGGATCACGAGCACGCGCTGCATCGGGCCCGGCTCGCCGCATTCCTGCAGATAGTGCGAGGCGGCGCGCCGCAGCGTGGCGAGCGGCGGCAGCCCGTCGCCCGCGTCGAAGCCTTCCGACGTGCGCGCGAACGCGCGGTCGCACATCGCCAGACACACTTCCATCTTGTTGCGGTAGTGGCCGTAGACGGCGCCGCGCGACATCCCGGCGGCCTCGGCGAGATCCGCCATCGCGGTTTGCGCGACACCTTTCTCGAGCAGCACGAGTTCGGCGGCATCGAGGATCCGGTGCTTGATGGCGAGCGATTCTTCGCGGGTCTTGCGGGCCATGTCCTGAAATTCCTTACAGTTCGCTGTCGTTTTATTGAGACAGTGTGACGGTCAGATTGAAGCGGCGTGTATTTAATCAATCGTGACTGATTATAATCGGCCACCCTGAGCCGCCGCATTGTATCGGCGGCGAACGATCCGAGGTCACATATGAATAACAATCGCTCCCTGTTGCGCCACCGGCTGGCGCCGTTCGCGCTGGCGGCCGTGCTGGCCCTGGCCGGATGTGGAAAGGGCGACAAGGACACCGCGCCGGAGGCCGCGAAACAGGCGACGGTCGTGACGGTGCGTCCGACGGCCGTGCCGATGACCGTCGAATTGCCGGGCCGGCTCGATGCATACCGGCAGGCGGAAGTGCGCGCGCGGGTCGCGGGCATCGTGACCGCACGCACCTACGAGGAAGGCCAGGAAGTGAAGCAGGGCGCGGTGCTGTTCCGCATCGATCCCGCGCCGCTGAAGGCCGCGCGCGACGCCGCGCAGGGGGCGCTCGCGAAGGCGCAGGCCGCCGCGCTCGCGGCGAGCGACAAGCGCCGCCGTTACGACGATCTCGTGCGCGATCGCGCGGTGAGCGAGCGCGACCACACCGAGGCCGTTGCCGGCGACACGCAGGCGAAGGCCGACGTTGCGTCCGCGAAGGCGGAACTCGCACGGGCGCAGCTGCAGCTCGACTATGCGACGGTCACCGCGCCGATCGCGGGCCGCGCACGGCGCGCGCTCGTGACCGAGGGTGCGCTCGTCGGCCAGGACCAGGCGACACCGCTCACGACCGTCGAGCAGCTCGACCCGATCTACGTGAACTTCTCGCAGCCGGCCGCCGACGTCGACGCGTTGCGCCGGGCGGTGAAGAGCGGGCGCGCGACGGGTATCGCGCAGCACGACATCACGGTGACGCTGCTGCGCGCCGACGGCACCGCGTATCCGCTGAAGGGCAAGCTGCTGTTCAGCGATCTCGCGGTCGATCCGACCACCGACACCGTCGCGATGCGCGCGCTGTTCCCGAATCCGGAGCGCGAACTGCTGCCGGGCGCGTACGTGCGGATCGCGCTCGACACGGCGGTCGACCAGCGGGCGATCCTCGTGCCGCGCGATGCGCTGCTGCGCACGGCCGACCGCACGTCGGTGCGCGTGGTCGGCACGAACGGCAAGGTCAAGGACGTCGAGGTCGCTGCCGACCAGATGAGCGGCCACGACTGGCGCATCACGCGCGGCCTCGCGGGCGGCGAGCGCGTGATCGTCGACGATGCCGCGCAGTTCGCGCCCGATACGGCCGTCAAGCCCGTCGAGAAGGTGCCGCCGTCGAAAGCGGCGCCGGCAGCGGCCGCTTCGCAGGCGGCCGCCCGTCAAACCTGACCGGTTAACACCACACCACCATGGCACGTTTCTTCATCGATCGCCCCGTCTTCGCGTGGGTGATCGCAATCTTCATCATGCTGGGCGGCGCATTCGCGATCCGCTCGCTGCCCGTTGCGCAGTACCCGGACATCGCGCCGCCCGTCGTCAGCATCTATGCGACGTACCCGGGCGCATCCGCGCAGGTCGTCGAGGAATCGGTGACCGCGCTGATCGAGCGCGAAATGAACGGCGCGCCGGGGCTGATGTATACGTCCGCGACGAGCAGCGCCGGTGCGGCGTCGCTATACCTGACGTTCAAGCAGGGCGTTAACGCCGATCTCGCGGCCGTCGAAGTGCAGAACCGGCTGAAGACGGTCGATGCGCGGCTGCCGGAACCGGTGCGGCGCGACGGCATCCAGGTCGAGAAGGCCGCCGACAACATCCAGCTCGTGGTGTCGCTGACATCCGACGACGGGCGGATGACCGACGTGCAGCTCGGCGAATATGCGTCGGCGAACGTCGTGCAGGCGCTGCGCCGTGTCGACGGCGTCGGCCGCGTGCAGTTCTGGGGCGCCGAATATGCGATGCGGATCTGGCCCGACCCGGTGAAGATGGCCGGGCACGGCCTCACCGCGTCGGATATCGCGTCGGCGGTGCGCGCGCACAACGCGCGCGTGACGATCGGCGACATTGGCCGCACCGCGGTGCCGGCGAGCGCACCGATCGCGGCGACCGTGTTCGCCGATGCGCCGCTGAAGACGCCGGCCGAGTTCGGCGCAATCGCGCTGCGCACGCAGGCCGACGGCTCCGCGCTGTATCTGCGCGACGTCGCGCGCGTCGAGTTCGGCGGCAACGACTACAACTACCCGTCGTACGTGAACGGCAAGGTCGCGACCGGGATGGGCATCAAGCTCGCGCCGGGCTCGAACGCGGTATCCACCGAGAAGCGCGTGCGCGCGACGATGGACGAGCTGTCCGCGTATTTCCCGCCGGGCGTGAAGTACCAGATCCCGTACGAGACGTCGTCGTTCGTGCGCGTGTCGATGAACAAGGTCGTCACGACGCTGATCGAGGCCGGCGTGCTCGTGTTCCTCGTGATGTTCCTGTTCATGCAGAACCTGCGCGCGACGCTGATCCCGACGCTCGTCGTGCCGGTTGCGCTCGCGGGCACGTTCGGCGTGATGTATGCGGCCGGTTTCTCGATCAACGTGCTGACGATGTTCGGGATGGTGCTCGCGATCGGCATCCTCGTCGACGACGCGATCGTCGTCGTCGAGAACGTCGAGCGGCTGATGGTCGAGGAGGGGCTCGGGCCGTACGACGCGACCGTCAAGGCGATGAAGCAGATCAGCGGCGCGATCGTCGGCATCACCGTGGTGCTGACGTCGGTGTTCGTGCCGATGGCGTTCTTCGGCGGCGCGGTGGGCAACATCTACCGGCAGTTCGCGCTGTCGCTCGCGGTGTCGATCGGTTTCTCGGCCTTCCTCGCGCTGTCGCTCACGCCCGCGCTGTGCGCGACGCTGCTCAGGCCCGTGTCCGGCGAACATCACGAGAAGCGCGGCTTCTTCGGCTGGTTCAACCGCTTCGTCGCGCGTTCGACGCAGCGCTACGCGACGCGCGTGGGCAAGATGCTGAAGAAGCCGGTGCGCTGGCTCGTCGTGTACGGCGCGCTGACCGCGGCCGCGGGGCTGATGCTCACGCAACTGCCGACCGCGTTCCTGCCGGACGAGGACCAGGGCAACTTCATGGTGATGGTGATCCGGCCGCAAGGCACGCCGCTCGCGGAAACGATGCAGAGCGTGCGGGAAGTCGAGTCGTACATCCGCCACGACGAGCCGGCCGCGTATACGTTCGCGCTCGGCGGCTTCAACCTGTACGGCGAAGGGCCGAACGGCGGGATGATCTTCGTCACGCTGAAGAACTGGAAGGAGCGCAAGGCCGCGGACGCGCACGTGCAGGCGATCGTCGCGCGCATCAACGAGCGCTTCGCGGGCACGCCGAACACGACGGTGTTCGCGATGAACTCGCCGGCGCTGCCCGATCTCGGCTCGTCGAGCGGTTTCGACTTCCGGCTGCAGAACCGCGGCGGGCTCGACTACGCGACGTTCAGCGCCGCGCGCGAGCAGCTGCTCGGGGCGGGCCGCAAGGATCCCGCGCTGACCGACCTGATGTTCGCCGGCACGCAGGACGCGCCGCAGCTGAAACTCGACATCGATCGTGCGAAGGCGTCCGCGCTCGGCGTGTCCATGGATGAGATCAACACGACGCTCGCGGTGATGTTCGGCTCCGACTATATCGGCGACTTCATGCACGGCACGCAGGTGCGGCGCGTGATCGTGCAGGCCGACGGGCTGCACCGGCTCGATCCGGACGACGTGAAGAAGCTGCGCGTGCGCAACTCGCATGGCGAGATGGTGCCGCTCGCGGCGTTCACGACGCTGCACTGGACGCTCGGGCCGCCGCAGCTCACGCGCTACAACGGCTTTCCGTCGTTCACGATCAACGGCTCCGCCGCGCAGGGCCACAGCAGCGGCGAGGCGATGGCCGCGATCGAGCAACTCGCGGCGAAGCTGCCGGCCGGCACCGGCTATGCGTGGTCGGGGCAGTCGTTCGAGGAGCGGCTGTCGGGCGCGCAGGCGCCGATGCTGTTCGCGCTGTCGGTGCTCGTCGTGTTCCTCGCGCTGGCTGCGCTCTACGAGAGCTGGTCGATTCCGTTCGCGGTGATGCTGGTCGTGCCGCTCGGCGTGATCGGCGCGGTGCTCGGCGTCACGCTGCGGATGATGCCGAACGACATCTACTTCAAGGTGGGGCTGATCGCGACGATCGGATTGTCCGCGAAGAACGCCATCCTGATCGTCGAAGTCGCGAAGGACCTGGTCGCGCAGCGCATGTCGCTCGTCGACGCCGCGCTCGAGGCCGCGCGCCTGCGGCTGCGGCCGATCGTGATGACGTCGCTCGCGTTCGGCGTGGGCGTGCTGCCGCTCGCGTTCGCGTCGGGCGCCGCGTCCGGCGCGCAGATGGCGATCGGCACCGGCGTGCTCGGCGGCGTGATCACGGCGACCGTGCTCGCGGTGTTCCTCGTTCCGCTGTTTTTCGTGATCGTCGGCCGCCTGTTCGACGTCGGCCCGCGCCGGCGCGGCGGAGCGCAGCCGGCGGCGATGGAGGGTTCTCAATGATGTTTGCGCTGAATGCACAGGCAGCGCTGCGGGTTCAGGTTGCGCTGGCCGCCGCGCTCGCGCTGGCCGGCTGCACGCTCGCACCGCGTTACGAGCGGCCGGCGGCGCCCGTGCCGGCGACCTATGCGCCGGTCGACGGCAGTGCCGCGCCGGCGGCGGCAGCGGCATCGCCCGCCGATGCCGCGCTGCTCGACGACTGGCGCACGTACTTCACCGATGCCGCGCTGCAGGCGTGGATCGACGCGGCGCTCGCGAACAACCGCGACCTTCGGGTCGCCGCCGGCCGGCTCGAGGAAGCGCGCGCACTCTACGGCGTGCAGCGCGCGGACCTGATGCCGTCGGTCGATGCGAATCTGGGTTATGAGCGTGCGCGCCAGTACGACCCGGTCGTGCGCGAAAGCGCGATCAGCGGGCTGTATCGTGCGGGCGTCGGCATCAGCGCGTACGAGCTCGACCTGTTCGGCCGCGTGCGCAGCCTGTCCGACGCGGCGCTCGCCGAGTATTTCGCGACGGCCGACGCGCAACGCACGGTGCGCATCGGCGTGATCGCCGACGTGGCGGGCGCGTACGTGTCGGAGCGCTCGCTGCACGAGCAGCTCGCGCTGGCGCAGCGCACGCTGGACGCGCGCGAACGCATGGCCGCGCTTACGCAGCGTCGTTATGCGGCCGGCACGAGCGACGCGATCGAGCTGCGCTCGGCCGAGATGCTGGTGGCATCCGCGCGCGCATCGCAGGCCGCGCTGCAGCGCGAGCATGCGCAGTCGGTGCGGGCGCTGCAGTTGCTCGCGGGCGACTTCGCGCGCAACGTGCCCGGCGACACGACCGCGCTCGACGGGCTGTCGATCGCGTCCGTGGCGCCCGGCGCACCGAGTGCGCTGCTCGAACGGCGGCCGGACATCCGGCAGGCGGAGGCGCGGCTGAAGGCCGCCAACGCGCAGATCGGCGCTGCGCGCGCGGCATTCTTTCCGCGCATCACGCTGACGAGCGACTACGGCTCGGTCAGCGATGCGTTCTCGAGCCTGTTTGCCGGCGGCACCAGCGTATGGACGTTCGCGCCGCGCATCACGTTGCCGATCTTCGCGGGCGGACGCAACCGCGCGAACCTCGACGTCGCGAACGCGCGCAAGCACATCGCGGTGGCCGATTACGAGAAGACGGTGCAAACCGCGTTCCGCGAAGTGGCCGACGCATTTGCCGCGCGCGACTGGATCGATCGCCAGCTCGCCGCGCAGCAGGACGTGTATGCGGCCGACGGCGCGCGGCTGAAGCTCGCGGAGCGCCGCTACGCGGGCGGCGTCGCGACGTATCTCGAACTCCTCGACGCGCAGCGCAGCACGTACGAGTCGGGGCAGGAACTGATCCGGCTCAAGCAGCTCAGGCTCGCGAATGCGATCGCGCTGTACCGCGCGCTCGGCGGCGGCTGGTCGCCGGCATCGGCGGAGGCCGCGGCTTCCGCGTAATGCCCGTCGCCTGACGCCGCAGCGCGTCGGGCGGCATGACGGCGGCGGTACGTTTCGACGTGCTGCCGCCGCTTCCTTCGACCCATACCGCTGGTTCCAACGATATCTTTTCCCATCGACAGGCCGGCCGGGACGTTTTTCATCCTGCGGCAACGCACGCGTGCGCGTTGCGGAACAGCCGTCGTCTTGCGACCGCTCATGTCGCAATTCCGCGCAAACGTGTGCGGGTCATTTTGCCTTCTTTCTCCCATGCGATGCGGTCCCGATGTCGGGTTCCGGCGACCGCTCATGCGTGCGATTTACGATCCGGAATTGACAAACGAATTAACCCTATATCGGAAATAATGAGGGCGGCAAAGTGTCGCGGTAAAACGTTTGTATTCATGTCGCAATCGTTTGCGCGAAAAAATTGTATTGATTGAATCGCCGGTTAATTTCCTGTTTGTTGAAAATGATTTGATATTGGCGTTGTCGTCGGACAACGATGGCGGCTATGGACAATGTTTTGTCCTTTTCGAGGATGATTTGCCGGAGCCAATGCCAGAAAGGGTGTGCGGGGAGGTTGTGGCTATCGATCGAAAATATCCTTAATCTTCAATTGTTTCCGAAGAATAAAAAAGGACTGCGGATAAAAATTCCGGGATTGAAAATTGACGAGAAATAGTGCGGATCTAGAGGGGTAAATCGAACATTGTCAGATGCATTTGACAATGATTTACAGAAAACTTTCACGATTATCTCGATAATGCCGCCTCGTGACGGACGGGAGCCACCACACGCTACCGTTTGAGTCCGCCACGTCATCTATTCCATTTGCAGTCCTTTCGGGAAACGTCATGAAAAAATCCATCCTGACCGCTGTCGCACTCGCGGCCCTGTCGACCTCGGCCTTCGCAGCGGGCACCGGCACGATCAACTTCACGGGCGAGATCGTCGCGGGCGCATGCGGCATCGATTCGGGCTCGGTCAACCAGACCGTGAACCTCGGCAAGGTGCCGACCAACGTGTTCAAGCAAGCGGGCGACAAGTCCACGCCGACCAACTTCGACATCAAGCTGACCGACTGCGACACGAGCGTCGCGCAGAACGCGTACTTCACGTTCACGGGTACGTCGAGCGCGGGCCAGCCGAAGCTGCTCGCCACGATCGGTTCGGCAACCAACGTCGGCATCCGCCTGCAGGCAGCGTCGGGCGAATACCTCGACAACGGCGCCGAGCAGAAGGCGCCGACCGTGCTGCAAAACGGCACGAACGTCGCACGCTTCGCGGCCATGTACGAAGCGACCGCAGCCGGCGTGACGCCGGGTACCGCCGAAGGCGTGGCGAACTTCACCGTCCGCTACCAGTAAGCCGCCGTACCGGGGAAGGGTGCGCGCACCCTTCCTCGTTCGCATTTCCTCATTTCCCCCTTCGTTGGACTTCCGGTAGCGCCGCGTGCGAATCAGACATTCCTTCCTTTGCGTCTCCGTGCTGGTTGTCGGCAGCCAGAGCCATGCGACGGAATTCAATTCGTCGTTCCTGAGCATCGACGGCTCGAACAACGTCGATCTGTCGCAGTTCTCGCAGGCGGACTTCACGCTGCCCGGCGAGTACATGCTCGACGTGCAGGTCAACGACCTGTTCTACGGGCTGCAGGCGATCGAGTTCATCGCAGTCGACGCGTCGGGAGCCGGCAAACCGTGCCTGCGCCCGGAACTCGTCGCGCAGTTCGGGCTGAAGCCGTCGCTCGCGAAGGACCTGCCGCGCTTCCAGGGCGGACGTTGCGTCGATCTCGGCGCGATCGAGGGGGCGACCGTGCGCTACCTGAAAAGCGACGGGCGGCTCAAGATCACGATTCCGCAGGCTGCGCTCGAGTTCAACGATACGACCTACCTGCCGCCGGAGCGCTGGTCGGAAGGGATCCCCGGCGCGATGCTCGACTATCGCGTGATCGCGAACACGAACCGCAACTTCGGCACGGGTGGCGGGCAAACGAATTCGATCCAGGCCTACGGGACGGTTGGCGCGAACTGGGATGCATGGCGCTTTCGCGGCGACTACCAGGCGCAATCGAACGTGGGCAATACGGCCTACGCGGACCGCACGTTCCGCTTCAGCCGGCTTTATGCATTTCGCGCGCTGCCGTCGATCCAGTCGACGGTGACGTTCGGCGACGACTACCTGACGTCCGACATTTTCGACACGTTCGCACTGACGGGCGCGTCGATCCGCAGCGACGACCGCATGCTGCCGCCATCTCTGCGCGGCTATGCGCCGCTGATCTCGGGCGTCGCGCGCACCAACGCGACGGTGACCGTGTCGCAGGCGGGCCGCGTGTTGTACGTGACGCGCGTGTCGCCGGGCGCTTTCGCGCTGCAGAACATCAATACGAGTGTGCAGGGCACGCTCGACGTTGCAGTCGAGGAAGAGGACGGCAGCGTGCAGCGCTTCCAGGTGACGACCGCCGCCGTGCCGTTCCTCGCGCGCGCCGGGCAGTTGCGCTACAAGGCCGCCGTCGGCAAGCCGCGGCTCTTTGGCGGCGCCGGCATCACGCCGTTCTTCGGCTTCGGTGAAATCGCCTACGGCCTGCCGTTCGACGTCACCGCGTATGGCGGTTTCATCGCCGCGTCGGGCTACACGTCGATCGCGCTCGGCGTGGGCCGCGACTTCGGCGCGTTCGGCGCGCTGTCGGCCGACGTCACGCATGCGCGGGCACGCCTGTGGTGGAACGGCGCGACGCGCAACGGCAACTCGTACCGCATCAACTATTCGAAGCACTTCGACGGGCTCGATGCCGACGTGCGTTTCTTCGGTTATCGCTTCTCCGAGCGCGAATACACGAACTTCGCGCAGTTCTCGGGCGACCCGACTGCGTACGGCCTCGCCAACAGCAAGCAGCGCTACTCGGCGACGCTGTCGAAGCGTTTCGGCGACACGTCGACGTATTTCTCGTACGACCAGACGACCTACTGGGAACGTGCGAACGAGCAGCGCATCGGCCTCACGCTGACGCGCGCGTTCTCGATCGGCACGCTGCGCAACCTGAACGTGAGCGTATCGGCCTTCCGCACACAGAGCGCCGGCGCGAGCGGCAACCAGGTCTCGGTTACCGCGACGCTGCCGATCGGCGGCCGCCACACCGTCACGTCGAACCTGACGACGGGCAGCGGCAGCACGAGCGTGAACGCCGGTTATATCTACGACGATCCGGATGGCCGCACCTACCAGGTCAACGCGGGCGCGACCGACGGACGGGCGTCGGCGAACGCGAGCTACCGCCAGCGCTCGTCGGCGTATCAGCTGACCGCGCAGGCGTCGACGCTCGCCAATGCGTACGCGGCCGCGTCGCTCGAAGTCGACGGTTCATTCGTCGCGACGCAATACGGCGTCGCGGCGCACGCGAACGGCAACGCGGGTGACACGCGGTTGCTGGTGTCGACCGACGGTGTGCCCGATGTGCCGCTGTCCGGCACGCTCTCGCATACCGATTCGCGCGGTTATACGGTGCTCGACGGCATCTCGCCGTACAACGTCTACGACGCGACGGTCAACGTCGAGAAGCTGCCGCTCGAGGTGCAGGTGTCGAACCCGATCCAGCGCATGGTGCTGACCGACGGCGCGATCGGCTTCGTGAAGTTCTCCGCCGCGCGCGGCAGCAACCTGTACCTGACACTGACCGACCCGGTCGGCAAGCCGCTGCCGTTCGGCGCATCGGTGCAGGACATGGCGAACGGCAAGGAACTCGGCATCGTCGGCGAGGGCGGCGCGGCGTTCCTGACCCAGGTTCAACCGAAATCCACGCTGGCGGTGCGCGCGGGCGAACGCACGCTCTGCACGATCGACACGCTGCCGAACCAGCTCCAACTCGAAGGCACGCCGATTCCGGTGACGTGCCAGACGCCCGGCGAGTCGCATGCGGCGGCCGCACGGGTCGAACGATGAATTCACGGATCCAGCGATGAAAAACTCCTTCTCCCTTTCCTTTCCGCGGCGCGCATGGTGCGTGCTCGCGACCGCCGGTGCGCTTCTCGCGGGCGCCGCGCAGGCGGCGATCGTGCCCGATCGCACGCGCGTGATCTTCAACGAAGGCGAACAGGCGGCGGTCGTCACGATCACCAACAAGAGCACGACGTACCCGTATCTCGTGCAGTCGTGGCTCGAGGACGCGAAGGGCAACAAGATCACGTCGCCGCTGATGGTGGTGCCGCCGTTGCAGCGCGTCGAGGCGAACGAGCGCAACGTGCTGCGGATCGCGAAGCTGCCGGGCACCGAGCTGCCGGCCGATCGCGAATCGGTGTTCTACCTGAACATCCGCGAAGTGCCGCCGAAGACCGATACGCCGAACACGCTGCAGATCGCGCTGCATACGCAGATGAAGCTGTTCTACCGGCCGAAGGCCGTGCAGCCCGCGCGCGACGAGGACTGGACGCTGCCGATGACGTTGCGCGTCGATGCGGCCGCGCACAAGCTCGTGTTTGACAATCCGACGCCGTATCACATCACGATCGTCGACGTAGCGGCGGGTGTGCAGAAGACGCACGTGCCGCTGGAGCCGGTGATGGTCAGCCCGATGAGCACGGCCGACGTGCCGTTCAAGGCCGCGACGCCCGCGACGCTGTTCGTCACGCACATCGACGATTACGGCGGCCAGGTGGTGGTCGAGTATGCGTGCGAGGCCGGTGCTTGCAAGAGCGTGAAGAAATGAGCGGGGGCGGACGACAGGCCCCCCGCATGTTGACGATGGCGTCGTGGCTGCGCCTGGCGATCTTCGCGGTGCTGGTCGCCGCCATGCAGCCGGCGTTTGCCGTACGCTGCGTGACCAGCAGCGGTGCGACGTCGATGACGGAATCGATCGGCGGTGTCGCCTCCTATCCGACCGACGCACCTGACGGCTACGTGATCTGGGTGTCGCCGGTTCGCACGACGACGGGGTATTGCTTCAAGGATCTGGGCGGCAAGGGCAACATCGACATCGACGATCCGATCTCCTTCTACGCGAATCCGAACAAGCAGAACCCGGCTGCCTGGGGGCTCGAAATCGGCATCCGGTACCTGGGACAGGACCACTTTGGCGCGGGGAGTCAGCCTGGCACCGGCGTGGCGACGGGCAAGACGGTACCGGCGTGCAGTGACGAAAAACTGGCATGGGGCCAATGCCCGAAGGTGCCTATCGACATTTCCTATCAGGTGGTCGTCCGCAAGCGCGGCTCGTGGACGCAACCGCCGAGCGACATCTACACGGTATTCCAGTTCGACGGAGCGAAGGGGCTGAATGCGATCCACCCGAGCTTCCAGTACCGCCTGAGCGGCATGCGCAATCTCAAGCCGACACCGTGCTTCGTCGACGTGCTGGTGACGCCCGAACCGGGCATCGTCAATTTCGGGCAGGTACAGTCGGTCGGCAATGGCTTTCTACCGGCGGTGCCGCGCAAACGCTTCTCGTTGTCGCTAACCAAGAAATGCAATGTCGCGGTGAAGGTCGATGGGTACTTCGAAACGAGCTTTCCGGTTCGGAACGGTTTGCTGGTGCCCGCGTCGGACAGCAATTTCGGTATCGGCATCGAAGACAGCCAGGGTAAGGCGATTCCATTCAACGAACAGTTCACGCTCGCGCAATTCCCGTCGAACGTCATGAACCAGAGCGTGTTGATGGACGCGGTGCTGAAGTCGTTCGGACCACCGAAGATCGGAAGGTTCGACGCAACGGCGACGATCCGCCTGTTTATTTACTGACGCGCGCGAGGCCCTGGCAGGGCGACGATCGAGCGCTTATTGGGGGAGATGAAAATGCATCTGAAGGGCACCATGGCAGCGACACTGTTCGTTGCTTCGACGGTGGGCGCGGCTCACGCACAGACGATATCGGCGGGGGGTTATTCGCTGACCGTGATCGGTGACCTGGGTGGTCCGCGCGACATGCGGTACAACGGGAATGCCGTCAGCGCGGACGGCAAGACGATCATCGGTTCCTACTGGAGCGAAGCGCAGCCCGGTAACTCGATGGCCTTCTCGTGGTCGGCCGCGACGGGCTGGCAACGGCTGGCCGCGCCGGCGAACGCCTATGACTCGCTGGCACAGACGGTGTCGGGCGACGGACAGGTGATCGGCGGCTCGATCAGTGCGCGCCAGGCGGAAAGCAGCAACCTCGATCGATGGGCGGTGCGATGGCCCGGCGACGGTCGCACACAGAAACTCGTTCCGGATACGGCGGGCCGGGACGCATCGGTCGAAGTCGCGAACCTCGCCGGCACGAGGATGACGGGCAGCTTCACGGCGAAAGGCGGCCAGAATGCACGGTTCATTTGGGACCAGCCGAGGGGTTTCCGCGAGTTGCCGCCGGGCGGCGACTATATCGTGCAGCTCCTGTCGATGACCTCGTCCGGGAATGCGGCAGCAGGGTTGGCCGGCAATGTCGATGGCGTGTATGGCACGCGTGCGCTCCTGTGGACCGAACGATTCGGCGAACGACTGTTGCCGACGATCAACGCGGGCGTGGCCAGAATGGATCTGGCCAGTGGTGTGACCGAAGACGAACGGACGATCGCCGGCTCGCTCGGCACCCTGGTAGTCACGCCGGACGGACAACGGGTCGACTCGGAGGCCGTGCTGTGGACGAACGGCGGCGACAGCATTCAGCGGCTCGGTTTTCTCAACGGTGACGACAGCAGCTACGCGCAAGCGATCAGCACGGACGGGCGGGTCGTCATCGGCACATCGAGCAACGGGCAGACCGGTGCCGAGCGCGTCTTCGTGTGGACGCCGCAAAGCGGCATGCGCAGCCTCGTTGCGTTGCTCGAAGCGGCCGGCCTGTCGGTCGGCACGCTGAACCTGACCAACGTGATCGGTGTGAGCCCCGACGGGCAGACCATCACGGGGCAGGGCTATCGCGACGGCGATCCCGACTATCGGCCGCAGTTCTGGCAAGTGCACATCGATGCGGCGACCCTGCGCGCGTTGCAGCCGGCGAGCCCGGGCGCCGACGCATTGCGGGTGCGGGCTTCGTCGCGCAAGGCGGCGTCACGCATGCTGGCGGCGAAGCCGAACGCCGCGATGCAGCGAGGTGCCTGCCGCATGCCCGTCAGCCCGGCGCAGCTCGCGCGATGCCTGCCGCGGTTGCCGGCCGCACGCTAACGAGCGCAGCCGCACGCAGGTGAAGCGATGAAACGAGGCGCCGGTTTTCCGGCGCCTTGTTTCGTTTACCGCACCCAGCGACACATCCTGTGATGGTGATGGTCGAAGTGACACACGCGGTGCGGATGCGCTTCGGCGATGGCCGGCACGAGCACGGCGGCGGCGAGCGCCGTGACGGCGAGCGATTTCAGTAGCGTTTTCATGTTGCAGTCCTGATCGTTGAAAAATGAATCACGGAAAGAGGGAACGCCTTACCACTGCGGCCGCTGATCGTCGCGTCGGTCGTCCCGATGGTCATCGCGTCGGTCGTCCCGGCGGTCGTCATATCCGCGGGGATGCTGCGCTTCCCAGTCGCGGCGCTCCCAGTAGCGATTGCCGTCCCAGTAACGATCGCCATGCCAGCCGATCGTGACCTGAGCCGGGCCGGCAGGATAGGCGACGCACCCGGTCAGCATCACGCTCGACAGCGCGCCAGCCATGACAGCGGACAACACGATGGATTTCATGGTTTTCTCCCTTGGAAACAGCACCCCGATCGTACGAGCCCCCAAAATTTCACGTAGTAAGAAGTTGCTACCGCACATGACACGTGCAGGCGCTTTGTCAGACGCGTGAAAGATCGTGTCGGTGGGGCGCAGGCCGGTCGCGCCGTTCGGATTAGCCGATGACCACGTACCGAACCAGCCGCCGTGCGCCCCCTCCACCCGGGCAACGATTCCGTCAATTGTTCAGACAAATCCTGTCGACTGAAAGGGGCATTCAGTAATCAGATTGAGAATGATTTGCGTTTACGTTAAATTGCGCTATCTCGGAATTTGACGGAGCAGATCGATGGCGATGGCGGAAGTGCTCGACCGACCGGCGGCGGCAGCGGCGAACCCGTTCCTCGGCAGTCATCCCGACCGGCCGCCGCGTGCGGGCCGCACCGCGGAGCCCCGTGCGCAAGGCGCGTTGCTCGACGTGCTGATCTCGCATCGCGCGATGCTCGTGAACGTCGCGCGTGGCTTCGTCGGTTGTGCGAGCCGTGCCGAGGACGTCGTGCACGACGTGTTCGTGAAGCTCGTCGAATTCCCGAACCAGGATGCGGTGCGCCAGCCGGTCGCGTACGTGACGCGGATGGTGCGCAATGCGTCGATCGACGCGTGCCGCCGGCAAAACCTCGAGAACGTCTATCACACGGAAGAGGACGACGGCTTCGACGTGCCGTCGCCCGAGCCGACGCCGGAAGCCGCACTGCTGACGCGCGATACGCTGCGGCGCGTGTGGGCCGCGCTCGACGACCTGCCGGCGCGCAGCCGCGCGGCCTTCGAGATGGTGCGGCTGCGCGAGGAGACGCTGCAGACCGCGGCGCGCGCGCTGAACGTGTCGCAGACGCTCGTGCATTTCATGGTGCGCGACGCGGAGCGCCACTGCGCGGAATGCCTCGACGCATGCCATCGCGGTGTCGCGTGCCCGGTGTTCCTGGGCGGCCGCACGCGGCGCCGGTAAGCGCGGGTAAAAAAACGCGCCGGCCAATCGTCTATCAGACAGGAGCGGCCGAAACCGCCGCTTTGCCATCCGCTTTGCCACTTTCAACCGCCTCAGCGATTTCCGATCATGACGCAAGCCACGACGCCTTCCGCCGACACCGACGATCTCGTCTATACGGTCGTCATCAATGACGAAGAACAGTATTCGATCTGGCCGACGTTCCGGCCCGTGCCGGCCGGCTGGCGCGAAGTGGGCGTGAGCGGCCCGAAAGCCGACTGTCTCGCGCACATCGAGACCGTCTGGACCGACATGCGCCCCGCAAGCCTGCGTCGCGCGATGGACGGCGAGCGCGCATCGCGCGCGTCGTGACCCGCCGCGCCGCGTGGGCGGCGCGCCACCTGAAGAGGACGTTGCATGACCCTGCTTTCGTTGCCGACGCTCGACGACCTGCGTATCGAGCCGGGGCTGCCCACCGTCGTGTCGCCGCGCGGCAGCGACGGGATGTCGATCGACGACGTCGCGCCGCTGGCGCGCGAGATCGCGGCCGACACGCTCGAACGGGCGGGCGGTGTGCTGTTCACGGGTTTTCACGTGCCGTCGATCGACGCGTTCCAGCAGTTCGCGGCGTCGTTCGGCGATCCGCTGATCGGCTATGAATACGCATCGACACCGCGCAGCCAGGTCGAGGGCGCCGTCTACACGTCGACCGAGTACCCGCCGCACCGCGCGATTCCGCTGCACAACGAGCAGTCGTATACGCGTGAATGGCCGCTGCGGATCTGGTTCCACTGCGCGCTCGCCGCGCCGAAGGGCGGGGCGACGCCGATCGCGGACAGCCGTGCCGTCTACCGTGCGCTCGATCCGGCGCTCGTCGCGCGTTTCGAGAAGCGCGAGCTGCTGTACGTGCGCAATTTCGGGCAGGGGCTCGACCTGCCATGGCAGCAGTCGTTCGGCACCGACGAACCGGCCGAGGTCGAACGGATGTGCGCGGCGCGCGGCATCGAATGCGCGTGGCGCACCGATGACGACGGCGAGCTGCTGCTGCGCACGCGTGAACGCTGCCAGGCCGTCGCGCGCCATCCG
This sequence comes from Burkholderia sp. HAN2018, assembly GCF_024704855.1. NCBI lineage: Bacteria > Pseudomonadati > Pseudomonadota > Betaproteobacteria > Burkholderiales > Burkholderiaceae > Burkholderia > Burkholderia sp. HAN2018. The sequence continues at coordinate 16,733 of NZ_QOBB01000143.1, forward strand.
CGCACCGGCGACCGCGTGTGGTTCAACCAGGCGAACCTGTTTCACCTGTCGGCGCTCGACGACGACATGCAGGAAGCGCTCGTCGACGCGGTCGGGCTCGAGAACGTGCCGCGCAACGTGTATTACGGCGACGGCGAACCGCTCGAAGCCGACGCGCTCGCGGAGATCCGCGGCGTACTCGACCAGCAGCGCATCGTGTTCCCGTGGCGCACGGGTGACGTGCTGATGCTCGACAACATGCTGACCGCGCACGCGCGCGACCCGTTCGAGGGGCCGCGCAAGGTCGTCGTCGCGATGGCGCAGAGTTATACGGTCCCGCGCGACCGAACGGAGGATTGATGACGCGTAGTACCGCCGCGCTTGCCGCGCGCGGGCTGTCGGTGGGATATCGCGACCATGTCGTGATCGACGGGCTGGACCTGTCGATCGCGGCCGGCCGCGTAACCGCGCTGTGCGGACCGAACGGCTGCGGCAAGAGCACGCTGCTGCGCACGCTCGCGGGCTTGCAGCCCGCGCGTGCCGGCCATGTCGAAGTGAACGGGCAGGCGCTCGCGTCGTTTCGCCGTCGCGCGCTCGCGCGCGAACTGACGATGCTTGCGCAGTTCAACCAGATCCCGTCGGGCCTGACGGTGCGCGAACTCGTCGCGTACGGGCGCTATGCGTACGGCGGCTTCCTGCGCGGCCTGTCGCGGGCCGACCATGCGGCGATCGACGAGGCGCTCGACACGAGCGGCCTCGCCGGCGATGCGGAGCGCGACGTCGGTGCACTGTCGGGCGGCGAGCGCCAGCGTGCGTGGATCGCGATGGCGCTCGCCCAGCAGGCGCCGATCGTGCTGCTGGACGAACCGACGACCTATCTCGACATCCATCACCAGCTCGACATCCTCGATGCGCTGCGCACGCTGAACCGCACGCGCGGGCTGACGATCGTCTGGGTGCTGCACGACCTGAACCAGGCGGCCGCATACAGCGACGAAATCGTGCTGATGCGCGCGGGCCGCCTCGTCGCGCAGGGCACGCCCGACGCGATGCTCGATCCGGCGCGGCTGCGCGCGGCGTTCGGCGTCGAGATGCTGAAGCTCGCGCATCCGCAGACAGGCGCACCGATGTGCGTGCCGGCCTACGGGCCGACAACCGACGGCGCGCCGCAGGCGGCCGGTGTCTTCGACCGGGATCTCGCCGTATGACCACGTTCGCGATGCGCAAGCGCCTCGCGGCGGCGGGGAGGGGCACGACATCGGGCCGGGCCGGTGCGATCGCGATCGGCCTCGTCGCGCTGATCGCGGCGCTGGCGGCGTTGCGCGTCGCCCCCGATCTGCGCGTGTGGTGGAGCGCGGTGCCCGGCAGCGATGCCGCTGCGCTTGCGCACGTGTTCCTGTTCGACCTCAACCTGCCGCGCGTCGCGGCCGCGCTCGTCGCGGGCGGGTGCCTCGGCATCGCGGGCGCGCTGTTCCAGTCGCTCACGCGCAATCCGCTCGCGTCGCCTGATTTGCTCGGCGTGACGGGCGGCGCCCAGCTCGGCCTGCTCGCAGCGATGCTCGTGCCGGCTCTGGCTGGCGTCGCGTCGGTGCCGCTGCTGTTCGTGTGCGGGCTGGCCGCGGCCGCCTGCGCGATCGTCGCGGCCGGCGGCTGGCGCGCGACGCCGTTGCGTCTCGTGCTCGCGGGCAGCGTGTGCATGCTGCTGTTCGCCGCGCTGTCGACGCTCGTGCTCGCCTTCTTCGAGCAGAACATCGCGGGCGCGGCGCTGTGGACCAACGGCAGCCTGTACCAGCCGGGCGCGACGGGCCTTGCGCTCGCCGCGCGCTGGCTCGTCGTGCCGCTGATCGCATTGCCGTTCGTGATCCGGCCGCTGAATCCGCTCACGCTCGGCGACGACGCGGCGGCCGCGGCCGGCGTGCGCGTCGACGCGACGCGGCTCGCCGCGACGATCGTCGCGGTCGCGTTCACGAGCGTGGCCGTCAGTATCGCGGGCCCGCTGTCGTATGTCGGCCTCGTCGCCCCGAACCTGCTGCGCCAGGTGCGCGGCGCGCGCGCCGCGCG
>NZ_QOBB01000144.1:0-18742 GCF_024704855.1 Burkholderia sp. HAN2018
GGGCGCGCGGCGGCGAGCAGCGCGGTGCCGGCCGCGAGGCCGAGTGTCTTGAGCGCGCCTCGGCGCGCGTGCCGGTCGGACATGGGGTATCTCCCGGAATCGTTTTTGTGGGGGCGTGCCGCGTTGCGGTACGGCGCTGCGGCGTCGCGAATGCGTAGCCAGTCTAGCGGCGCGCGTCCGGTACGGAAAATCACGGTATCGGATGGGAGATATTCGGGAGGCTGATGATTGGGCGGCCGGGGTTGGGGCGATCGGTGAAACGACCATCGGTTCGGTCATTCCACTTGGCTTCGGTCGGCGAGCCCGTCGTTGAGGGGCTTCCTGCGGACGGTTCCGGTTCCGGTTTTGATCGGCGAATCGATCGTCCTTTTGATACGGATGGCTGATTATCCGGAACGGTCTGCACAGGATCGACTTGTATAATCGCCTCCTGCGAATGCACACATGCCTTACCGAGAGAGAGAACGTTACTCATGAATTGGGACGATGCCCGCGTTTTTCTGGCCGTTCATCGCACCGGGACGCTGCGCGAGGCCGCGGCCGTTCTCGACGTCGATCAGGCCACCGTGGGGCGACGGTTGACCGCACTCGAGAAGGCGCTCGGTGCGAAGCTGTTTCTCAAGACATCGTCAGGTTATGTCGTGACGCAGGTCGGCGAGCATTCGCTGCAGGCCGCGGAAGCGATGGAGCGGGCGGCGTGCGAATTCGAGCGTCGCGTCCAGGGCTCGGACGATCGCCTCGAAGGCGAGGTCCGGGTCACGACGACCGATTCCCTCGCGATGGATTTCGTCGTTCCCGCGATACGGGAACTGCGCCGGAAATGTCCGGCGATACACGTGATCCTGACGACGTCGGTGCAGGTGCTCAACCTGACGCGACGCGATGCGGATCTCGCGATTCGCACCGTGATGCCGGAAAATCCCGACCTCGTGCGCCGGAAGCTCGCCGAATGGGAGGTCGGGCTGTTCGCGAGCCGCGAGTATCTGGATGCGCATGGCGAGCCCGCGATCGGAGCCGCGTTCGAAGGGCATGACCTGGTCGTCTACCAGCCCGGCACGACGTCGAACCAGGGGCACGCGCTGTGCGGCGAGTCGATGGAACGCGGGCGCATCGTGGCGCAGGTGAGTTCGAGCCTGATGCTGGCGGCGTCGATCCGCTCGGGTATCGGCATCGGCGAACTCCCCGCGTATATGGCGCAAGACGACGATTCGCTCGTGCGAATCTGGCCCGACCGGACGCGAGCCGTGCCGTATCAGGTCTGGCTCGTATCGCATACCGACCTGAACCGGACGGCGCGCGTTCGGGCGGTCACCGCGGAGATCGCGGCTACGTTCGACCGTTATCGATAGCGGCCGGGGCCTCGCCCGCGCAGGGCCACGGGCTCAACGGGGGAGCGTGTCGCGCATCGAGAGCGTGCGCCGCGCGGCACACCAGCGCGGCACAATCGCGATGGCCGCGACGATCGCGAAGAACGGGATGGCCGTCGCCAGCACGTGGCTTCCGGTGCCGAGCAGGCCTCCGGACACGGCGGCGGCGAGCGACGCACTGCCGATCTGGAAGAAGCCGACCAGCCCCGACGCCGTCGCCGCGCGCCCGTGTTCGCTCGCGATGGCGCCCGAGACCGCGAGCGACAGCGATGATCCATTCGACAGGCTGACGAGCACCATCGGCATCACGATCACGACGACGCCTTTGACGTGCCACGATTCGCACAGGGCGAACGCCACGCCGCCGGCAACGAAGCAGCCCACGCCGGCCACGACGATCGAGTCGTAGGACATCCGGTCGAGCATGCGGCGCGCAATCAGGTTGGCGGAAACGATGCCGGCGGTCAGCGGCAGATAGAGCCAGCCGCTTTGCCGTTCCGAAAGACCGAGGCCGGAGAAGATGAACGGCGACTGCGTCAGGTAGACGAACCACGCACAATAGATCGCGCAGACGACGAGCGTGTAGCGGATGAAGGCCCGGTCCGCGAGCACGCCGGTGAAGCCGGCCAGCGGTGCGGCGCGATGTTGCCCCGGTGCGACCGGCGGCCGGGTTTCCTTCAGGCGCAACTGAACGAGCGCGAGCGCGACGACGCCGAATGCGGCGACGAAAATGAAATCGCTTCGCCACCCGAACCACGCAGCCAGATATCCGCCGATTGCGGGGGCGATTGCCGGAGACAGCGACACGAGCGGATACACGATGCTGTAGATCTTCGCGGATGCGTTCTTGTCGCAGGTGTCGGCGATGATCGCGCGACCGATGACGAGGCCGGACGCCGCGCCGAGCGCTTCGAGCACGCGCCATCCGAGAAAGCTCGCGAAGCCGCCGGCGCTCGCGCAGCCGATCGAGCCAAGGATGTACAGGACGATGCCGGCCGTCAGCACGGGTTTGCGTCCCCATCGATCGGAGAGGGGGCCGTAGACCAGTTGCGCACAGGCAAGCGCGATCAGGTAAGCCGATACCGTCTGGGGCATCTGCCATGCGCCGATCGAAAACGCGTGGGCCATCGACGGCATCGCGGGCAGGTAGACGTCGGACGCGATCAGGCCGAAGGCGCTCAGCATGGAGACGACGAGGATGAGTGAGAGGTTGGACATGTTCGCAGGTGGTTGGAGCGGAGCGCGTGAGCGAATGGAGAGGTAGGCGCGCATCGGGCCGCCATGGAAAAAAGACGGGGCGATCATACGGCGCGCGATGCGGTAAGGGAGCGGGCGGAATTGCATCGCACGGATGCATTTTTGCGGGCGGTGAAGCGAGTGCCGGGGAGGCGTGTGAATAGTGGCGTCGGGTGCCGCGAGGAACGGCAGTCAAGCGGAATCCGGCGCTGGTGTGGGCGGCAAGCAACGGGGTGATTCGCTGTCGTTCCCGCGTCGCCGGCGGATCGGACGATGTTCCGTCGCCGCGTCGTTGGTGGTTGCCCGGCACAACGCGCGCGGAGTCGCGGTGACCGCTTGCGAAGCGACAGGGATGCTTCACTTGGAGCAAGGGGCGAGCCGCTACGCGTCGCGAGCGGCTGCGAATGCGGGCGTGGTGCATGGGCCGCCGCGTTTGGGCCGGCCCATGCACGCATCGGGCGATCGGAACGTCAGACCATCAGAACGACACCGTCGTCGTCAGCGTGACGAGCCGCGGCTCGCCGACCGCGACGATCAGGTTGCTGTTGCTCGACGGGTAGTAGGTCTTGTCGAGCAGGTTCTTCACGTTGAGCTGGAAGCGCGTCGGGAACTTGCCGATCGTCGTTTCGTAGGCCGCGAATGCATCGACGGTCACATAGCCGGGCAGCGTGAAGCTGTTCGCCGTGTCGCCGGAGCGTGCGCCTACGAGACGCGCGCCGCCGCCGAAGCGCCAGCGGCCGGGCAGATTCGCGATGGCCGTGTCGTACACGGCGAACAGGCTGCCCGTGTGGCGCGCGACGTTCGTGAGCGGGGTGTTGCTGTCGCGATCGGTCGCGTTCGTATACGCATAGCTGCCGATCACGCTCAGGTGGCGCGTGATCTGCCCGGCGACGTCGAGCTCGATCCCGCGCGAGCGCGCGGTGCCGATCGTCGACGTGATGTCGCCGACCGTGACCGCGACGTTGCGCTTGTCGATCTGGTAGACGGCGAGCGTGCCGGTGATCGCGGGCTTCAGGCTGAACTTCAGCCCGGCCTCGAGCACGCGGCCGTATTCCGGCGCGAGCGGCGCGGCGACGTTCGATGCGACGTTCGGCTTGAACGAGCGGCTCACGTTCGCGTAGGCGGTCAGCGCCGGCGTGAGCGCGTAGGCAAGCCCGAACTGCGGCAGCCAGACGCTGCCGCGCGAGCGGTCGGCGAACACGAACGGCCGGCCCATCCCCGATTCCTGCTGCCAGTTTTCCCAGCGCAGCCCGCCCACCGCGGTGAGGCGGTCGGTGATCTTCACCGAGTCCTGCACGATCGTCGAATACGCATGCACGACCGAGCGCGAATCGCTTTGCTTCGCGTTGGGCGTGCCGCCCGCCGCGAGCAGGCCGTACACAGGATCGTAGAGATTGAAGCCCGTCGTCGCCTTGCCGCGGATCGTGTCGCCGCGGAAGCTGCGCTGCCGTTCGTATTCGCCGCCGATGTAGATCGCGTGGTTCATCCCGGCGAGCGTCACGTTGCCGAGCAGGCCGAGCGTTGCGATCTGGTCGGAGTCGTTGCGTCCGAGGTTCGCATCGGACGAGCGCGTCATCGCACCGGTCTTGCTGTTGAACGCAGTGGCGCGCGTGATGGTTTGGTCGTAGCGGTCGCGGCCCCAGCCGTAGGTCGCCCGCACGCGCCATGCGTCGGAGAAGCGGTGCTCGACGCGCGTCCGCAGCGTTTCCTGGATGCCGCTGCTTTGCGACCATGCTTCTTCGTAGCGGCGATAGCGCAACGCATCGTCGAGCTGGCCGTTCACGAGCACGGTGCCGCGATCGAACGGCATCGTGTAGTCGACGTACTGATAGCTGACGTCGACCGACGTGTTCGCGTCGTGCCACGACAGCGCGGGTGCGATCAGCGCGTTGCGTTCGCGGCCGAAGCTGCGCCAGTAGCGGCTCGTGTCGTATTCGCCGGTCAGCCGGAACGCGAGCGTGCCGCCCGCGACCTGGCCCGGCTTGCCGAGCGGCCCCGTGAGATCGAACTGCGCGTTGCTGCCGCCGTGGCTCGTGCGCGATGCGGAGATCGAGCCGCCGAACGTGTCTTCCGGCTTGCGCGTGACGAGGTTGATCACGCCGCCGGGATCCTGCATCCCGTACAGCAGCGAAGCGGGGCCCTTCAGCACCTCGACGCGGTCGATCGTCGCGAGATAGCTGTGCAGCACCGGCGTGCGCACGCCGTCGACCAGCACGGAGCCGTCGTTGTTCGACCCGAAGCCGCGCTTGATGAACGCGTCGCGCGTGCCGCCGAGCGTGTTGGTTTGCGTCACGCCGCTGATGTTGCCGAGCACGTCGTCGAGCGAACGCGCCTGCTGGTCCTGCATCACGCTGCTGCTGACCACCGCGACCGATTGCGGAATCTCCTTCAACGGACGGTCGCTGCCGCCCGCGATGCTGCTGGTGCGCGGCTGGTAGCCGATGGTCGGGTCGACGGTCGACGATGCGTTGACGTTGATGGCGGGGAGTTCTTTCCCGGCCGGCGTTGCGGGTGCCGATGCAGTTGCACCGGCTTCGGCGTTGGCCGCATGCGCGCCGCTTGCGACGCAAAGGGTAATCAGGGCAGGCAGGCTCGAGCGCCACAGACGCGGGGTCCGGACGCGGCGGGGCGTTCGACGGGATGGCATGAATCGATACAGGAGGGAATGCTAAGGATCGTGTCGCGGGCCGCGGCGTTTCGTTACGGCCAAGGCGTGCATGATATATGTAATGAGAATCGTTTGCAATTGTAATGGCATGATTGTCGGGCTCGGGCGTCGGTTGCCGGGCTGGCGGCCGTCTGCTACCGTAGCGGCCAAAATCAGACGCAGTGAAATTCAACGAGAGAGCCGGGGGCCGCACCATGTCATCTTCCTGTCACGTCGCGTTCAGCGCGACGCCACGCACCGCGCACGACCACGCGGGCGATGAAGTGATCGCAGCCGTCATCCGCCATTCGAACGATTAAAGCAACGGACGCGAGTTCATCCGGCGTTGCGCCGGGCTTCAATCACTTCAACCACCACGCTAGACGGGAGACCACCCATGAAGAAGATTTCCGCGCCGTTTACGGCGGCCGCGCTTGCGGCCTGCGCGCTGCTGGCAGGCATTCACCAGGCTGCTTGCGCGGCTTCCGATGCCGACCCCGCGATCGACGCGCACTACGGCGCCGTGATCGAGGCCTACACGCAGGATGCGACCGCGGCGAAGTCGAAGTACGACGGCAAGCGCCTCGCGTTCGTCGGTGCCGTGATCCGGATGGGCAGCGATCCGGGCGGCACTTACTTCGGCGCGCTGACGGCCTACGGCGAGCAGTTCGATACGCATTTCGACGTGGCCGACCAGGATGCGCTGAAGCCGAAATTCCCCGGCGGCGAAATCAAGCCGTTCGTCACGTCGACGGCGTTTCGCTTCAGCTGCGTGAACGAAGGCTATATCGATGCGCCCGTGTTGCCGGGCCTGAAGCTGGCCCACTGCCGTCTCGCCAACTGACCGGCGCACGCGCATCCGGCGTTCAGAACTTCTGCTGGATGCCGGCCATTACGCCGAGCTGGTTCATCCCGGTGCCGACCGTCCCGCCCGCGGCGACCGCGTTCGCGGCCAGCGTGCTGTTGAACATGTAGCCCACCGACGTATAGACGGTCGTCCGCTTCGACAGGAAATAGTTCGCGCGGCCGACGAGCAGCGTCGCGTTCGTGCCGCCTTCGCTGTTTTCCCGGCGTTGCAGGTAGCGGACGCCCTGAAGGTCGAGCGCGAGGTAGGGCGTCGCGTAGTACGTGCCGCCGGCGAACACGATATCGGCCTGCAGGTGCTCGGCCGCCGCGAGGTTGCGGCGGATCCACCCGGCGCCCAGTTTCGCGGGGCCGATCTTCACGTAGCCGGCGACGATGTCGCGCGTGTCGGTGTATGCCGGATTGTTCAGCGGCGCGAGCGCACCACCGCCGCCGCGCATCACGTCGTGCGACGCGGCGAGCCCGAAATTGCTCGCGTCATAGGCGAGCATCGCCGTGTATTGGCGGCAAGCGACGATGTCGCCGGGCACCTGTCCGGCGCAGCCCGTCGCCGACGGCCCGGCCGGTCCGGCCGCGTCGCGGCCGAAGCTGTAGGTGGCGCCGAGCGTCACCCCGTGGAACGTGCCCTTGTAGCCGATCGCATTGTCGCTGCGCGCGTTCGGCAGATAGGAATCGAAATCCGCCATCGAGTGAATCGACGGGCCGATCACGTCCGCATTGGTCAGCACGATCATCGACATGTTCATCTGGCGGCCGAGGGTCAGCGCGCCGAACGGACTGTTCACGCCTACGTTCGCCTGTCGCCCGAACAGGCGCCCGCCGTAGTTCAGTGCGCCCGTGCCGGGCTGGAAGCCGTTCTCGAGCACGAAGAAAGCCTGGTAGCCGCCGCCGAGATCCTCCGTGCCTCGCAGCCCCCAGCGTGACGGCACTTCGCCGGTCAGTGTCGGCATACCCGTGAACGATCCGCCATGTGCAGCGTTGTTGTAGTAGGACACGCCGGTATCGATGATCCCGTACAGCGTGATGCTGCTTTGTGCGCAGGCCGGTCCGGCCAGCGACAGCGTCAGTGCCATCGCCGTCGCGAGTGCGGCGCCCAGTTTCGTTTTCATGGCTGTCTCCAAACAGTATGTAGATATGCTTATCGATATTTTTATGACCCGATCCGATCCGGGGTGCCGACGGGTATCGGCAAGGCTGCGGGCGTCGTGCGTTACGACATCGCCGGGTCGCGTTGCCTGCGCGGTGTCGCGGCGCGCGTACCCGCCACGGCGACGGCGATCGCCGCGCCGGCCATCGGCACGAGGAACGCGAGATACAGATGGGACACGGACCAGCCGTCGTCCAGCAGCGCACCGACCGTCATCGGCGACAGGATTGCGCCGAGGCGGCCGATGCCGACCGCGAGGCCGATGCCGGTCGTACGGATTTCGGCGGGATACGGCGTCGGCGACAACGCATACATGCCGGCCACGCACGCATTGATCACGGCGCCGAGGAATACCCCGACCGTCATCCCGATCCCGAGCGAGCCGGTGTTCGCGCCGAACACGACCATCAATACGCCGCCGAGCAGCAGCGTCGCGCCGAGCAGGTTACGGAGGCCGAACCGTGTCGACAGCAGGCTGAAGAGCGATGCGCCGGCAATGCCGCCGAGATTGAGCAGCACGCCCCCGGTGACCCCCTGCGATGCCGACAACCCGGCCTGAACCAGCAGCTTCGGTGTCCAGCTCACGACGAAGTAGAAGCTGCCCATCACGAGAAAGAATGCGATCCACAGCGCGATCGTGCGGCGCGTCAGCGGCGCGCGCAGCACGGCCGTCCAGCTCGACGCGGCGTTCGCCGAGTCGATGGAGGCAGTCGCCGCCGGCAGCATGTCGATCGGCGCGCGCTTCATTCTCGCGAGGATGCGGTTGATTTTCTGCAGCGCGTTGTCCGGACGTCGAGCCAGCAGGAAGTCGAGCGATTCCGGCAGCAATGCGAGCACCATCGGGATCGACAGCAAGGTCAGGATGCCGCCGAACGCGAACACGCTGCGCCATCCCCACGTCGACAGCAGGTAGCCGGCGATGACGCCGCCGCCGGTCGCGCCGATCGCGTAGCCGGTCGACTGCATGCCGATCGCGGCGCTGCGCCATTTGTTCGATGCGTATTCGCCGCTGATGACGGTCAGGCTCGCCAGCATGCCGCCGATGCCGAGCCCCGTATACGCACGCGTGACGGCGAGTTGAAGCGTGCTGTGCGTGGCCGCGCAGGCCAGCATCCCGGTCGAGATCACCGCGAGGCAGAGCAGGATGATGCGGCGGCGGCCGACGCGGTCGGCGAGCGGCGCGATCAGCACCGAGCCGATGCCCATGCCCGCCAGCCCGGCGCTCAGCAGCAGGCCGATTTCCTTGCCGCTCAGTTTCCACTCGGCCGCCAGGTGCGGCGCGGCGAACGCGATGGCCAGCACGTCGAAGCCGTCGAGCATGTTCAGCACGACGCAGGCGGTGACCGCCATCGTCTGGAACGTGCTCATCGGGGATTCGTCGATTGTATTGCGGATGTTTGCGCTCACGTCAAAGATCCTTGTAAATAGTATGACTAATTAAATGGGATGAAATCGAAGCCGGTGATGGCGAATGGGACGAAAGCGATTGAACGGGCCGACGGGGCATCCCGCGGAGCGCCTGTCGCGACCGGCGGGTGTTGTCGGCGGGGCGGCGCGATGCTTAAGCGGGTTCGAGCAGCAGCCGCTCGATCACGCGCCGCGCGCGATTGGGGCCCGCGTCAACGTGAATGTCGATCTGGCGGCCGCCCGGAAACCGCAGCTGGTTCCGGTACTGCGCTTCGATCACGGTCTTGTCCTCGTCGAACGTCGCCGCGGATTGCTCGATGACTGTTTGCGCGACGCGCTCGACGTCGTGTTGCGGATTGGTCGCGACGGTCCAGAAGTAGTGCGTCGTCGTTTCCGTTTCGGGCGTGATGCCGTGGAAGCCGCGCATGTGAAAGCCGCCGCGCGCCGGATCGTGCAGATCGCCGGTGCCGGCGTCCATCGCGCCGGTCCAGATCCGGATGTGCGACACGTGGAATTCGATTTCCTGCCAGCGATCGACGCGGCCCGCGAACGGCCACGCAGCGGTATAGGTTGGCGGCGGGTCGGAATCCGGCATCCGGCGAACCAGCGTCACGATATCGCCGTCGCTGCTGACGCGGGTTTCCGCACCCATGTGCAGCGCCGCGTTGCCGCCGATCGTTTTCAGATGGACATAACCGAGGTGGCTCAGGTCCATCAGGTTGTCGTGAATCAGTTGATACGGTGCGTCGTAGTGGTAGTGGCCGCCGCCGAACCGGTATTGCGGATCGGCATGGAACGCATAGCGTGGCGGCGCGCTTGTCGGTTGAGCGTGCGCGTCGGCGCCGATCCAGATCCACACGATGGCGTCCTGTTCCCGTACCGGATACGACGACACGCACGCCTTCGCCGGAATCCGGTCCTGGCCGGGAATCTCCACGCACGTGCCGTCGCGGTCGAACAACAGGCCGTGATAGCCGCAGCGCAGGCCGCGCGATTCGAGCGAGCCGCACGACAACGGCAGCGACTTGTGGCAGCAGCGATCCTCCAGCGCGCCGACTTCCCCGGACGGCAACCGGAACAGGACGACCGGGCGGCCGAGGAGCGTGCGGGCGACGGGTTTGTCCGTCAGTTCGGATGACAGCGCGGCGACCCACCATCGGTCGACCGGGAACTGAGTAGTATTGATCGGTGCCCGGGCATGTTGCTCCATTGATCGTCTCCAGTATTGTGGTTGGCCGCCGCGAGTCGGGCGGTCCGTCTACCGATTTGCAGACCTACAGATCGAGGACCAGCAGGTCACTTCGCGATCGCGAGCAGCACGGCATGAACTGGTCGCCGGCTGCCTGTTCCGCTTCCGTCAGATACGAGTCGCGATGATCGGGCTCGCCTTCGAGCACACGCGTCGCACAGGTGCCGCATACGCCTTGCTCGCACGACGTCAGCACGTCGACGCCGTTCGCCGCCAGCGCCGCGATGACCGTGCATTCGGCCGGCACGTCGATCACCCTGCCGCTGCTCGCGATCCGAACCTGGAACGCACGGTCCGCGCCGGACGACGCAACCGCGCCGCCGAAGAACTCGTAGTGCAGCCGCGCTTCGGCCCAGTTGCGCTCGCGCGCGGCGTTCAGCACTGCGTCCATGAAGCCGCGCGGGCCGCATACATACAGGTGCGTGCCTGCGGGCGCGGCGGCGAGCACGGCGGCGAGGTCGAAGCGTTGCCCGGGATCGCCGTCGTCGACGTGGAGGCGGGCGCGATCGTGAAATCCGGCCGCGTTGATCCGCTCGACGAAGGCCATGCGATCGGTCGAGCGTGCGCAGTAGTGCATGTCGAACGGCATGCCGGACGAGAACAGCCGTTCCGCCATGCTGAGGATCGGCGTGACGCCGATCCCGCCCGCGAGCAGCAGGTGGTGCGGAGCGTCGGGGGCGAGCGGAAACTGGTTGCGCGGCATGCCGATCCGCAGGGTATCGCCTTGCCGGACTTCGTCGTGGATCGCGCGCGACCCGCCGCGGCCGTCGGCATCGCGCAGCACGGCGATCTGATAGCGATCGGCGTGTTCCGGGTGATTGCACAGCGAGTACTGGCGCACGAGCCCGCCCGGCAAATGCACGTCGATATGGGCGCCGGCTTCAAAGCCCGGCAACGGCGAACCGTCGTCGCTGACGAATTCGAAACCGCAGATGTCGCGCGCTTCCTGCCACTTGCGGGCCACCCGAACCGTCAAGGTCGCGGCGCTCATGACGCCTCCTTGATCTGCGCGACCGGAATCACGGGCCGCTGCGGGCTCGCCGCGCTTTCTTCGGCAAGCAGCCGTTCGATCACCTTGCGCGACAGCACGCCGCCGGCGTCGATGTTGAGTTTGAGCAGCTTGCGGTCCGGCCACTGCTCGAGGTTGAGCTGCTGGCGTTCGAGCATCTCGAGATCCTCGGCGAAGATCTTGCCCTGACCTTCGCGGATTTCGGCGGTCAGCGCGTGATCGTCGGGCCGGAAGTTGCGCGCCATGCCCCAGAAATACCAGATCGAGGTGTCCGTCTCGGGCGTGATGAAGTCGACCACGATCGACGACGCCTTCAACTCGGCCGGCGCGTCGTAGCCGCCGTGGCCCGCATGGGCGACGCCCACTTCGATCATCACGTGGCTCGGCGGCGTGAAGCGGCAGATCTGCCAGCGGTCGACCGGCACGTCGTCCGCCAGCCCGTTGCCGCGCAGCGCCATTCGCCAGAACGGCGGCGGCATCACGTTCTCCATGAAGCGGCTCGTGACGACTTCGTCGCCGCGGCTGACCGTCTTCGGCGGCGCTTCGTCGATCTCCTTCTGGCCGATGCTCGACGCATGCACGTAGGTTTCGTGCGTGAGGTCCATCAGGTTGTCGATCATCAGCCGGTAATCGCAACGGATGTGATAGAGGCCGCCACCGTGCGCCCAGGCCGGGTCTTCGGCCCAGGCCAGCGCGGGCAGTTTGGCGGGATCGGCTTCCGACGCATTGCCCGGCCACACCCAGATGAATCCGTACCGCTCGATCACCGGGAAGCTGCGAATCGGCGGGAAGCCGCCGACGCGCTGGCCCGGCATGCTGGACGCCTTGCCGTCGCAGCCCATTTCCAGCCCGTGATAGCCGCACACGAGCACGCCGTCGCGCACGAATCCCAACGAGAGCGGGGCGCCGCGGTGCGGGCAGAAGTCCTCGAGCGCGGCGACCCGGCCGTCCGCCGCGCGGTAAAACACCATCGACTCGTTGCAGATCTTGCGGCCCAGCGGCTTGCCGTCGATTTCATCGGGCGTGCATGCCACATACCAAGCGTTCTTGAGAAACACGTTCGTCGTCTCCTTCGGGGCGGTGCCGCTGACATGCGGCAATTCTTCATTCCGTGTACTGAATGAGATTCAGTGTACGCATTGAGATTGGCCGGAGCAAGGCGAGCGGTATACTGGTTTTCCCGGGAAATGGCGCGAGGCAGCGCCATGCCGTCGGCGTGCGCAACCGGCGCGCGCCGCCTATGTCATCGACTCATTCATGGAAAAAACGAATCCCGCCGACGCGCCGGCTTTCCCGCTCGACCTGTACGACGAGCCGGGGCACCTGATCCGGCGCGCGCACCAGATTGCCGTCGCGATGTTCTACGAGAAGCTGGGCCGGGACGTGACGCCGGTGCAGTACGCCGTCCTGCGGATGCTCTACGAGTGTCCGGGGCTCGATCAGGTGACGCTGGCGCAGCGGGTGGCGCTCGACACGTCGACGACGGCCGACCTCGCGGTCCGGCTCGAAGCGAAAGGATTGATCGTTCGCGAAGTGCTGCCGCGGCGTCAGCGGCGCCTGCTGCTGACACCGACGGGCGTCGAACTGCTCACGCGCCTGATTCCGTCAGTGCAGGAGCTGCGTGCCGGCCTGTTCGACGGGATGGGCGAGGAAGATTCGCAGGAACTCGTACGCCTGTTGCGCAAGTTCGTTCATTTGAACAACGAGCAGAGCCGCGCGCCGCTGCGCGTCGGCGAGGATTCGTAGCGGTCGGTTACGCGCGGCGCACGATGCGACGTGCGCCGGGCCGCGCCCTTGCGTCACGGGCGTGACGCTTCCCCTTCCAGCCGGCGCACCGCTTCCGCCACTTCATTCCTGAACCGCACGAGCGCCGCCTGTTCCGGCGCCGGCGGCTGCACGGCGGCCCACAGCATGTCGACGAGCTGCGTGGCCGTCGTTTCCGTGTCGAGCTTGCGGTGCCCGAGGATCGCATCCCACAGCACGTGCTCGATCGGCCCGAACACCATCGAGCGCAGCAGGCTCAGCGGCAGGTCGGTACGTACCTGCCCGGCTGCCTGGCCGCGCGCGAGCACGTCCATCAGCGGCGCGGTGTAGCGGCGCTGCAGCGCGGTGAGTTCGTCGCTCAGCGCATGCTGCTTCGCGCGGCCTTCCGACAGCACCAGTGCGCACAGGCCCGTGCCGTTCACCAGCATTAGCCGCAGGTGGGTGCGCACGATGAACGCGAACTGCTGCTGCACCGACGCTTCCTGCGGCATCCCGTGCTCGAACGCGGCGATGTTTTCGTCGTACCAATCCGCGATGACGCGCGCGCACAGCTCGCGCTTGCCGCGGAAGTAGCTGAACACCGTCGCCTCCGATACGCCCACGCGCTGCGCGATCTCGGCGGCCGTCGCATGCTCGTAACCCTTCTCGGCGAACACTTCCCGGCCGGCGCGCAGGATGTCCTGCACGCGTTGCTGGGATTTGCGCCCGGCGGGCGCGCGCGACGTGTCGGCGCGATCGGCTTTGACGGTGGCGGTCATGGTGTCGGCGGTAGCGGCTGTCATCTCGGCATGATATCTGAGTGTCACTCAAAAAACTATTGACGCCGAACCCGGCGAGGCGCGAAACTGTGCAAAATTTACGCTGTATTAGTCAATGAATCGGTGCATTCATTCGATTTGAGCGAAACTCAGAAATCAGTGGATGCCACACACTTTCTGGAGACGGAGGAGACATGATCAACCTGCCCGGTGTGCAATTCATGCTCGGTGAAGACATCGAGATGCTGCGCGACGCCGTCGCGACGTTCGCGGCGAAGGAAATCACGCCGCGCGCGGCGGAGGTCGACCGCACCGACCAGTTTCCGATGGACCTGTGGAAGAAGTTCGGCGATCTCGGCGTGCTGGGCATGACGGTGGCCGAGGAATACGGCGGCGCGAACATGGGCTATACCGCGCACATGGTCGCGATGGAGGAGATCTCGCGCGCCTCGGCGTCGATCGGCCTGTCGTACGGCGCGCACTCGAACCTGTGCGTGAACCAGATCCACCGCAACGGCACCGAGGCTCAAAAGCAGAAATACCTGCCGAAGCTCGTGTCGGGCGAACACATCGGCGCGCTCGCGATGAGCGAGCCGAATGCCGGCTCGGACGTCGTCAGCATGAAGCTGCGCGCCGACAAGCGCGGCGATCGCTACGTGCTGAACGGCACGAAGATGTGGATCACCAACGGGCCCGATTGCGACACGCTGGTGGTCTACGCGAAGACCGACCTCGAAGCCGGCCCGCGCGGCATTACCGCGTTCATCGTCGAGAAGGGGATGAAGGGCTTCTCGGTCGCGCAGAAGCTCGACAAGCTCGGCATGCGCGGCTCGCACACGGGCGAGCTGGTGTTCCAGGACGTCGAAGTGCCGGAGGAAAACATCCTCGGCCAGCTCAACGGCGGCGTGAAGGTGCTGATGAGCGGCCTCGACTACGAGCGCGCCGTGCTGTCGGGCGGCCCGACGGGCATCATGGCCGCGTGTCTCGACGCGGTGGTGCCGTACATCCACGACCGCAAGCAGTTCGGCCAGGCGATCGGCGAATTCCAGCTGATCCAGGGCAAGGTCGCCGACATGTACACCACGTTCCAGGCGTGCCGCGCGTATCTGTACGCGGTCGGCCGCCACCTCGATTCGGCCGGCAGCGACCACATCCGCCAGGTGCGCAAGGACTGCGCGGGCGTGATCCTCTATACGGCCGAGAAGGCGACGTGGATGGCCGGCGAGGCGATCCAGATCCTCGGCGGCAACGGCTACATCAACGAATATCCGGTCGGGCGTCTGTGGCGCGACGCGAAGCTGTACGAGATCGGCGCCGGCACGAGCGAGATCCGCCGGATGCTGATCGGCCGCGAGCTGTTCGCGGAAACGATGTAACGCCCCACGTCACGCGAACGGAGCCCCGTCGATGCCGATCATCGAATCGAAACTGAACCCGCGCTCGGAAGACTTTCGCGCGAATGCCGCCGCGCTCGAGGCGGTCGTCGCCGATCTGCGCGCGAAGATCGAACAGCTCGCGCAGGGCGGCGGCCAGGCCGCGCGCGACAAGCACCTGGCGCGCGGCAAGCTGCTGCCGCGCGACCGCATCGCGCAACTGCTCGATCCGGGTGCGCCGTTCCTCGAGTTCTCGCAGCTCGCGGCGAACGGCATGTACAACGACGACGCGCCGGGCGCGGGCGTCATCACCGGGATCGGCCGGATCGCCGGCCGCGAGTGCGTGATCGTGTGCAACGACGCGACGGTCAAGGGCGGCACCTATTACCCGGTCACCGTGAAGAAGCACGTGCGCGCGCAGGAGATCGCCGCGGAAAACCGGCTGCCGTGCGTGTACCTCGTCGATTCGGGCGGCGCGAACCTGCCGAACCAGGACGACGTGTTTCCCGACCGCGACCACTTCGGCCGCATCTTCTTCAACCAGGCGACGATGTCGGCCGCGGGAATCGCGCAGATCGCCGTCGTGATGGGCTCGTGCACGGCGGGCGGCGCGTACGTGCCGGCGATGAGCGACGAGTCGATCATCGTGAAGGAGCAGGGCACGATTTTCCTGGGCGGCCCGCCGCTCGTGAAGGCCGCGACCGGCGAGGAAGTGAGCGCCGAGGATCTCGGCGGCGGCGACGTGCATACGCGCCTGTCGGGCGTGGCCGACCATCTCGCGCAGAACGACGCGCATGCGCTGTCGATCGCGCGCAACATCGTCGATCATCTCGCGCCGAAGATCGCGTCGCCGGTCGCGCTGCGCGAGCCGAAGCCGCCGCGCTACGACGCGAAGAGCCTGTACGGCGTGATCCCGGTCGATACGCGCAAGCCGTTCGACGTGCGCGAGGTGATCGCGCGCATCGTCGACGATTCGGAGTTCGACGAATTCAAGGCGCGCTACGGCACGACGCTCGTTACCGGTTTCGCGCACATCTGGGGCCACCCGGTCGGGATCGTCGCGAACAACGGCATCCTGTTCTCCGAATCGGCGGTGAAGGGCGCGCATTTCATCGAGCTGTGCTGCCAGCGCAAGATTCCGCTCGTGTTCCTGCAGAACATCACGGGCTTCATGGTCGGCCGCAAGTACGAGAACGAAGGCATCGCGCGGCACGGCGCGAAGATGGTGACCGCCGTGTCGAACGCGAAGGTGCCGAAGTTCACGGTGATCATCGGCGGCTCGTTCGGCGCCGGCAACTACGGGATGTGCGGCCGCGCGTTCGGCCCGCGCTTCCTGTGGATGTGGCCGAACGCGCGGATCTCGGTGATGGGCGGCGAGCAGGCCGCTTCGGTGCTCGCGACGGTGCGCCGCGACGGCATCGAGGCGAAGGGCGGTTCGTGGTCCGCCGAGGAAGAGGACGCGTTCAAGCAGCCGATCCGCGACCAGTACGAGCGCCAGGGCCATCCGTATTACGCGAGCGCGCGGCTGTGGGACGACGGCGTGATCGACCCGGCGCAGACGCGCGACGTGCTCGGGCTCGGCCTGGCCGCATCGATGAACGCGCCGATCGAAGACACGCGCTTCGGCGTGTTCCGCATGTAACGGCCGGGAGGGCTGACCGATGCGATACGAAACGATCAAGGTAAGCGAAGCCGGCCGCGTGGCGACCGTCACGCTCGCGCGCCCCGACGTGCGCAACGCGTTCAACGAGACGACGATCGCCGAGCTGACCACCGCGTTCGAATGGCTCGACGCGCATGAAGGCGTGCGCGCGATCGTGCTCGCCGCGGAAGGCGCCGCGTTCTGCGCGGGCGCGGACCTGAACTGGATGAAGAAGATGGCCGGTTACTCGGACGACGAGAACCGTGCCGATGCGCGCAAGCTCGCGCGCATGCTCGAGGCGATCCATCGCTGCGGCAAGCCGGTGATCGCCCGGGTGCACGGCGATGCCTACGCGGGCGGAGTGGGCCTGGTGGCCGCGGCCGATATCGCGATTGCCGCCGACGGCGTGAAGTTCTGCCTGTCGGAAGCGCGGCTCGGGCTGATCCCCGCGACGATCGCGCCGTACGTGGTGCGCGCGATGGGCGAGCGCGCGGCGCGCCGTTACTTCACGACGGCCGAGGTGTTCGACAGCACGCGCGCGGCGTCGCTCGGCTTCATTCACGAAGCGGTGCCGGCCGATGCGCTCGACGAAACCGTCGCGAAGCTGGCCGCGACGCTCGTCGCGAACGGGCCCGACGCGGTGCGCGCGTGCAAGCGGCTCGTCGCCGACGTGGCCGGCCGCGCGCTCGACGCGACGCTGATCGAGCAGACCGCCGACTGGATCGCGCGAACCCGGGCCGGCGCGGAAGCGCGCGAAGGGATTGCGTCCTTTCTCGAGAAACGCACGCCTTCGTGGCGTGAATGACGGCGTGCCCCTAACTTTCCGGACGACACCGAAGCCATGTTCGACAAGATTCTGATCGCCAACCGCGGCGAAATCGCGTGCCGCGTCGCCGCAACGTGCAAACGTCTCGGGATCGCGAGCGTCGCCGTCTATTCCGACGCGGACGCGAACGCGAAACACGTGGCCGCGTGCGACGAAGCCGTGCACATCGGCGGCTCGGCCGCCGCGGACAGCTACCTGCGCATCGAGCGCATCATCGAAGCCGCGCGTGCAACCGGCGCGCAGGCGATTCACCCCGGCTACGGATTCCTGTCGGAGAACGAAGATTTCGCGCATGCGTGCGAAGCGGCCGGCATCGTCTTCATCGGGCCGCCGGTCGACGCGATCGCGGCGATGGGCTCGAAGGCCGCCGCGAAGGCGCTGATGCACGCGGCCGCCGTGCCGCTCGTGCCGGGCTATCACGGCGACGACCAGGACGCGGCCAACCTGCATCGCGAAGCCGACGCGATCGGCTACCCGGTGCTGCTGAAGGCGAGCGCGGGCGGCGGCGGCAAGGGGATGCGCGTGGTCGAGCGCTCAGACGATTTCCCCGCGGCGCTCGCGTCGTGCCAGCGCGAAGCCGCGAGCAGCTTCGGCAACGACCGCGTGCTGATCGAGAAATACCTGACGCGCCCGCGTCACGTCGAGGTGCAGGTGTTCGGCGACACGCACGGCAATACCGTGTACCTGTTCGACCGCGACTGCTCGGTGCAGCGCCGTCACCAGAAGGTGCTCGAGGAAGCGCCGGCGCCGGGCCTGCCCGACGACGTGCGCCGTGCGATGGGCGAAGCGGCCGTCGCGGCCGCGCGCGCGGTCGGTTATGTCGGCGCGGGTACCGTCGAATTCATCATGACGGGAGACGCGTTCTACTTCATGGAAATGAACACGCGCCTGCAGGTCGAGCATCCGGTCACCGAGATGGTCACCGGGCTCGATCTCGTCGAATGGCAACTGCGTGTCGCATCCGGCGAGCCGCTGCCGCTTCAGCAGGACGAACTGCGCGTGCAGGGTCACGCGCTCGAGGCGCGCCTTTATGCGGAGAACCCGGCGCGCGGCTTCCTGCCGTCCACGGGCACGCTGAAGCACCTGCGGCTGCCGGCAGGCGTCGAGTTCGCGATCGGCGCATCGGTGCGCGTCGACAGCGGCGTGCGCGAAGGCGATGCGATCACGCCGTTCTACGATCCGATGATCGCGAAGCTGATCGTCCACGGCGCGGACCGTGCGGAAGCACTGAGCCTGATGCTGCGCGCGCTGCGTGCATGCGAAGTGGTCGGCCTGCACACGAATGCCGCGTTTCTGCAGCGGATCGTCGCGTGCGAGCCGTTCGCGACGGCCGATCTCGACACGGGCCTGATCGAGCGCAATCACGATGCGCTGTTCGCGCCGCAAGAGCCGCCGCGCGCGATGCTCGCGCTCGCGTGCGCGGCGCTGCTCGCGCGCGAACGCGGCGCGGCCG
>NZ_QOBB01000145.1:0-35565 GCF_024704855.1 Burkholderia sp. HAN2018
TGCCGGCCGCTCGGGCGCGCGCGCGCCCTGCGTCGTCGCGGCCGCAGGCGGCGCGTCGAACGCAAGACGCCCGGGCGTGCGCTCGGGCGTCGTATCGAACTCGAGCCGCTTCGGCTCGTCGGACGGATTCGTCATCGCTGCTTCCTGCCCGGCGCGGCGGTGTCCCGCCGGCCGGACTGCCGCCAGTCAGACCGCGCCGCCGTACGCGCGCACGAAGTCGCCCAGGCCGCGGTTGTAGCCGGCGCCGACCGCCTTGAACATGAAGTGGCCGTCGCGGCGATAGAAGCTGCCCACCTGCACCGACGTCTCCATCGAGAAGTCTTCCTCGAGCGCGTACTTCGCGATCACCGCGCCCGACACCTCGTCGGCGATCTGGATGTAGCTGTTGCGCACCTGGCCGAAATTCTGGCGACGCGCTTCGGCCTGGTCGATCGTCACGACCACCGAAATTTCCTCGATGTCCGCGGCGAGCTTCGTCACGTCGATGAAGATCACTTCGTCGTCGCCGCCGCCGCTGCCCGTGCGGTTGTCGCCGCTGTGCACGACACCCAGGCACTTCGACGCGGGCATCCCGCGCTTCGGGAAATCGTCGCCCGGCTGGATGAAGGTTTCCTTGCGCTCCATCGTGCGCACTTCGCTGTTGTAGAACACGAAATGCTGATCCGAGATCAGCTTCGGATTGCTCTGCGCGTCGTACTTGCACAGGAACACCGACACGTCGAGATCGAAATCCGTGCCCGTGTCCGTCGCGTTCGCGTCCCAACCGAGACCGATGCGGAATTTCTGCGTGCCGGGCGCTTCCTTCGACAGGTTGACGCGACCGCCTTTCGACAAATTGATCATCTGAACCTCTTCTGCTGGAACCGCCGTTGCGCCGGCGGCAATGCCGGGCCGCCCTGCGCGGCCCCCTCGTTGATGGTTTGCGTGCCGCGCGCGGCGCGTGCTTATTCGCCGGCCACCGCGGTGCGGTCTTCCTTGCGCTGCACGACGATCGACGACCACACGGCCGCGGCGATCATCGCCGCGCCGACCAGGCCCGTGATGACCTCGGGCACTTCGAACTTCACGCCGAGGAACATGATCGTTGCGAGCGCACCGATCGCCCAGAACGCGCCGTGCTCGAGATAGCGATATTGCGCGAGCGTGCCCTTCTTCAGCAGCACGAGCGTCATCTCCCGGATATAGGCCGCGCCGACGCCGAGGCCGAGCGCGATCAGGAAGATGTTGTTCGACAGCGCGAATGCGCCGATCACGCCGTCGAAGCTGAACGACGAATCGAGCACCTCGAGATACATGAAACCCGCGACGCCTTCGCGCACCACGCGCGTGCCCGTCTCCTCGCCGCCGATCAGGTCGCCGATACCGTGCGCGATCACGAAGCTGATCACGCCGAACGCGCCCGCGAGCAGGAAGGCGACCTGTTCCGCCGACGGCACGTAGAACGACGCGACGATCACGATCGCGAGCGTCAGCGCCACTTCCAGCGCGGTGATGCGGCCGAGATGGCGCATCGGGCCTTCGAGGAAGCCGATCCAGTGCTCGTCCTTCTCGGTGTCGAGCATGAACTTGAAGAACACCATCAGCAGGAACGCGCCGCCGAACGCCGACACCTGGTGATGCGCGGAAGTCAGGATCGCCGCGTACTTCTCCGGCGACTCGATCGCGAGCGTCAGCGCATCCCACATGCCGATGTGGCCGATCACCGCGACGATCAGCAGCGGGAACACGAGCCGCATGCCGAACACGGCGACCGGCAGGCCGAACACCATGAAGCGGTTGCGCCACTTCTCCGACCAGTTCTTGAGCACGGAGGCGTTGACGACCGCGTTGTCGAGCGACAACGAGATTTCGAGCACGCACAGGACCGCGACGATCAGCATGTCTTTCACGCCGCCGAGGAAATACGCGGCGACCAGTGCGAGCGCCGTGAGCGACAGCGGGATCTTGAAGTCTTTCAACATGATGTGGAGTTTCGAGTTTCGGGAAAAAATGACGTGCGGGCCGCGCTTACTTCGCGCGCACCCAGTCGCAGAATTCCTGCGTGATCAACTGTTCGTAGATCTGTTCGTCGCTGATGTCGAGCGATTCGAGATGCAGGAAGCCGACGTTCGGCATCTCTTCCGCGATTTCCGCGAGGAAGCCGAATTCGCTCGGGTCGCCGACGCCGACGAGCGACCAGTACAGCGGGTAGTGCTGCGACTCGGCCAGCAGCTGGCGCACGCGCTTGCGATCGTTCTTCGGGTTCTGCCCGTCGGTGACGAACAGCACCCATGCGGGCAGATGGCCGTTGACCGGCGCGGAAGCCGCTGGTGCCGGCGTCTCGTCCGCGCCGCCGAACAGCCGGCTCAGGAAGCCGCGCTTCTCTTCGCGTTGCGGCGACGGCTGAGGCGCGCGGAAGAAGAAGTCGACGATGTCGTTCATCACCGGCGCGTACTGCGTGCCGCCCCATTTGTCGATCCGCGCTTCGAGCACGTGGTCGGAAATGTACGAGCCGTAGTTGTCCGGCGTCGCGGTCGGCAGCCGGTTGTAGCCTTCGGTGAAGGTCCACGTGTCGACTTCGCCGTTGTCGTCGAACTTCAGTGCGATGCCGAGGATCCGGTCGTGCGTCTCCTGGATCACGCCCGACTGGTAGAGCGGCTTCGCGGAGCCGGAGATGTCGAGCGCCGCGCCGACGCGCACGACGGGCGGCTTCAGGATCTGGCGTTTTTCGAGGACGATCGCGACCTTCGCCGCGCGTTTCTCAAGCGTAATCATGCGGTGTTCTCTCAGTTCTCTCAGTTGTGCTTCGGAGCGAATCGGGTGATCAGGTCCTGTTCGAGCTGGCGCAGGCGCGGCGCGTCCTGCTCGCGCTGGCGCTTGCCGTCGGCGATGATCTGCGTGATGTCGTCGAATGCGCCGAACAGCTGCTGCTGCGCGTATTCGAACGTGTCGGTCGAGATCACCGGGCGCTGGCCGAGCTTCGCGACTTCCTGCGCGTTCTGGCGGTTCAGGTCGGCCTGCGCGCGGATCGCCTCGTCGGCCGCGTCGTACGTCGCGTTCGCGAGTGCCGCCGCGCGCTTCGTGCTGAGCTGCTCGAGGTAGAGCGCGAACGCATTGGTCCACGCGGGGATCAGCACGGTCTTGATCGTCATGAACTTCGACGTCAGCGTGCGTTTCTGGTCCTGCTCCATGCGGATCTGCGGCGCGAGCTGCTTCGACATCAGCATCGCGCGGTCGAGGTCGTCGAGCTTGCTTTCGAGCGCGTCGACCTTGCGCTTCACGTCGAGCAGGCGTTGTGCGGCGAACGCGTCGTCCGCCGGCTGCTGGCCGGCCGCGAGATGCGCACGCAGCGTCGCGAGCGCCGTTTCGCCGTGCGCCTTCGACTGCGCGAGCTCCTGGTGCAGCGCGTAGTTGTCGTTGTACATCCGCTCGAGCTCGTCGATACCGGCCTTCTGGCGCCGCGCATGGCTCTCGAGCTCGACGACGAGCGTGTCCATCCGCTTGCTCACCGATTCGTATTGCGACAGCAGCTTCTCCTTGGTCGAGCGAAACAGCCGCGTGACCTGCGTGAGCAGCCCGCCCTTGTCGGCGCCGCGCGGATCGAGCCCCTTCGCGGTCGCGATCAGTTCGTTGAGCTTGTCACCGAACTGGTCGGCATCCGACGCACGGACGCTCGCGAGAATCTGCTGGGAAAAAGCGGCGATCCGCGTGCCCTGCGTCGCGCCGAGCTGGTCGATCTCGTCGACGGTGATCAGGCGGACATTCTCCGCCGGGCGCGCGGCCGACACAGTGACGGCGGCGGCAGGCACGGCGGCGGGTGACGAAGACGGGGTGGAAGGACGATCGCTGACCGCATCGGAGTTCTTGTCATCGAATAGCGGCTTCATGTGGCTACCACGTTTCCTTTTCTGCTTTCTGCTGCGTGTTGTCGTGCGCGCGTGGCGCGCATCCGCGATTGCCGCCGTGCTCTCTCACGGGCGGCAGACGGACAATAAATGGCCCGAGCGCCTTGCGTCAAGGGAAGGAATTCTTTCAATTTCCATTCATTTTGTAAGGTGGCGAACGAACGTCATGCAGGAGCGCCGCCACTCCTGCCGCGATGCGGGCTGGCCACGCGAGATTCGGACGCGCCGAAACTTACATGTCGGATCAATGCGAAAGAGAAATGAAACCGCCTGTCTGAGCGGGTTTCAGACGGCGCACACACGTGGCCAAGCCCCTCGCGGGCATCGATCGCGCATTACCGATCCCGCACGCGAATCATCCCGAGCCTGGGCAGGATGAACGGCACCGATCGGTCACGAATCGTAAAATCCCATCGTCCGTCGATGTCCACGAACGTCGCGCTGAAATGCCGGTCATCGGCCCACGCGAGGTCGTCCAGATGGCACGACGCATACATCGCGCCGACCGTGCGCCGCGCGATTTCCGTCAATGGATCCTTCGACACGAGCGTGAACGTGACGGCCTCCTCGAACAGGCAGTCGTAGTCGGTGACGAGCAGATAAGCGGCAGGCGTCTCGAACTGGCGAAGCAGTACGTAACCGGAAACCGTGAGGCCGGAGCGCTCGCCGTTCACGAGCACGGCGGTACGCGACGGCCACGTTTCGTACGGACCGTCGTGCGTTTCGAGCGCGAAACGCTCGATCGGCTTCATCGCCGGGCCGGTTGGCCGAGATCGTGTGCCGGAAGCATCGGCGCGTCAGTTCGCGGCCTTGCGGTACAACGCGACATATCCCGCGAGGATCAGCAGCAGCGACCCGCTGACGCGGTTCAGCCACTTCTCGCCGGCCGCTTTCCACACGCGCACCGAGTGCACGCCGAGCAGCGCGTAGCCGGTCATCCCGACGACGTCGATCGCGACGATCGTCGCTGCGAGGATCGCGTACTGCGGCGCGATCGCGTGCGACCGGTCGACGAACTGCGGCAGCAGCGCGGACATGAACAGGTAATACTTCGGGTTGCTCATTGCGACGAAAAAGCTTTTCAGGAATGCGGTCCGTCGATCGGGCGTCGCCTGATCGACTGCCCGCGCGGCAGCACGACCGCCGGACGAGAGCAGCATCCGCACACCGACATAGGCAAGCCACGCGGCACCGGCCAGCTTCAGCGTGACGAACGCCGTTTCCGATGCTTCGAGCAGCATCCCGAGACCGAACCCGACCAGCGCGACCATCACGACATCGGCGGTAACGGCGCCGAGCATGCCGACCAGTGCGTGACGCAATCCGTACCGTGAGCCGTTGCTCATCGCGAGCAACACCGTCGGGCCGGGCGTCGCGACGCCGACGGAAAGGATCAGGGCAAAAGCGAGCAAGGCGGACAACGACATGGCGTGGCGTTCCTTCTGAAGGGAGCTTGCGAACGGGATGGCGTCGCCGTCTTCAGCCACGCGGGCCGCTGCCGGCACGCGCGAATCATGACGACGCATTCGAACGGCCGATGATCGCATGTTCGCCCCGAGGTCCGCTCGGCGGTTGCGTGACGTCGATCCCAGCGGGGGACCGCTACGATCTCGGTGCGTGTTGTGCGACGGAACTGTTCGGCAGGAAAACGACGTTCCGCGCAACCGTGCGAAATGTCGCGAACAAGTCGTACTGGTCGTCGACGACCGGCGGGCACCTGACACAGGGCGAGCCGCGGTCGGTGTGGCAGTCGAAGACGACGGATTTTTGACGATTGCGGAAGGGAGTGGCGGGCCGCTGCCAGAGTTTGCTATACTCTTGGTCTTCCGGAGAGATGGATGAGTGGTTTAAGTCGCACGCCTGGAAAGCGTGTATAGGTTAATCGCCTATCGGGGGTTCGAATCCCCCTCTCTCCGCCAGGATGATGTCAAAAAACCCCGTAAAGTCAATGACTTACGGGGTTTTTTGTTTTTCGGCTCACAAGCCGACCATCAAGCGTCAATTCCTCGACTTGCTAAGAGCGTTGCAAGGACTCTTCAGTCGCCCGTTGCGCGCGAGACTCGGCGATATGTGGCACTAGTCAAGCCGATGCGGGGACGTGCATCCCGATCTTCCGATTCAGCTGGCTCCCAGCACAGAGGGGCGGTGTTGTCTGCCACACCTTTTCCATTGCCCTGAGTGATGCTCAATTGTTCGCGATCGAAGAAGTGCGGACAGGCGGAAACGTCGAGCTGAGGTTGAATCCCGTAGCAGCAAGATTCTCTGCTCAATACGGTCAGCTAGTCATCACGGACTTAATTCCTTGTACGGTGAACCTTAGCGACTGGCGCGAATCTTGAAAGAGCTCGGGCACGGCGATGTAATCGTGCTCGGCGTTCACCTTCCCATTGGGGAGAAGGCGGTCCCGCTGCGCTCAGCAATCGAGTTTCTCCACCAAGCCAATAGGCATCTCTTAAACAGCACCGTCCGTCATAGACGAATCACCTTCTTCGATAAGGTTGGGTGACGCCTCGGCGTGCTGAAGACACGACACACGATCGCCTTTGCGTGCGACATACCGGCCGTCGAATCGAATTGACGTAGAAGCAGTTTCGACTTTGATCCGTGGCCGGGTGTCGTCTCCGATACGAATTAAATTCATCACGTCAGGCTACTATTTCCCGAGAAGAGTCCTTAAATAATCAACCCGCTGTTTTGTTATCGTGACAAGGCAATCTTTTGTGATTAGACCGGAGCCGGCGCCTTGGGATTGCGACGCCTCGGCTGCAATATAGCCGAGGCACTGCTTGTCCCGGTAATTGAGCCAAGCCTTCTGAGATTGCTCAAATTCATTCTTGTACTGTGTGGCAGAGTAAAGTTTTTGATAAATTAAATTGAGTTCTTTTTTTGATTTATCCAGGGCTTGGTTGGTGCAAGACAAGTCGTCGTATACGTTCCCGCTATTGGCACATGCATCAGCAAAAGAGGTTATGGGTAAAATGAAAAATACAAGCGGTATGATTTTTTTCATGGCGTCATTAAAAATGATTTATTACATGATTTAGGAATTATTATAATAAAAGATCGCGCCAAAAATTCCGAGAAATATTTACCGACTTGACTCAAGCTGATGCTGAGTCTGGAAGATCGTGCGGAAATTTCTCGATTAACTCGTTGCCGCTGGCGTGAACCGTGATCTGCTCTAGGAATCCTGGACACAAACGAGTGTTAGTGTGTCGGCGGCAATTTTCCCGTTAGGAACGGGAGGTTGGCGATGAGACGCAAACAATGCTCGACGGAGCAGATCGTGGCCGCGCTCACGCGTACCGTTGCCGGCACGCCCGCTCGTCCGGTCCGCTGCGTCGTCTGAACCGAGCACCCATCGCACATCGAACCCCGCACCCCGCTCGCTAAAGATGTGTATTCTTCTGACGATATCCGAGGTTTCAGCTCCGCGAGTCAGATCCATGCGATTCAATCCAGGGTTCGCCATGACGATTGTCGCTTCGACGATGCTGTCAGCTTGCGCAACGGCATTTTCGCCGCCGTCGATCACCACCACCGTCGCGGTGACCTCTCCCCCGCCGGTCGACAAGGCGCTGCGCGACGGCGGATCGTCCACCGACCTGTCGGTCATCGGTCAGCCTGCATCCCCGTTTCGCACGCTGCTTTCCGTTCGCGAGTGCGCTGCCGGCAAATGCGCGGCGGGAATCGCCATGCCGACGCTCGCGGTCACGGTTCAACGCGTGTCCGAAGGACAGGCGGCGATACGCTTCTCGGTCAGCGGAGAGATCGGCAGCAGCCAGACGCTGAAATCGCAAACCGGGAACGCCGCGTCGGAAGTGACGATGTCGATCCCGTCGAGCGCGACACCGATCAACGATCGCTTTGCCGTTGACCGGGTCGCGACGATCAAGGTCGGCGAGTTTCGCCACGTCGCGCTGCCGCATGGCATCCGTGCGTATGTGTGCGTCGCGATACCGAACGCCAAGGGCATGACGGACGGAAGCTGCGAGTTCAGCCGGGTACAGACGACCAAGGGCGCCGAGCTCGGCATTTCCGCGCTCTGACCCGCCTGTCACGGCGCCGGCACTGGCTGCCCAGGCACGCGAGCATGCCGAACGACACCCGCGTCACGGATGCCGGATGTAATCCACCAGCGCCCGCGTATAGTCATCCGGCTTTCGATCGAACAGACTCACGACGATCGCCACCGCGAACCCCGCCGGCACCCCGAACACCCCCGAACTGATCGACTCGATCCCGAACCACGTGCGCCCCGCGAATCCCGTCAGCTGCGTGAAGTACGGATAAGTCGACACGATGTAGTACACGCACACCGCGAGCCCGGTCACCATCCCGGCGATCGCACCGCGCGTCGTCGTGCGCTTCCAGAACACGCCGAGCACCAGCACCGGAAAGAAGCTCGAGGCCGCCAGCGAGAACGCGGCGCCGACGAGAAACAGGATCTTCCCCGTATTGAGCGACGCGACATACGACGCGAACAGGGCGACGCCGAGCAGCAGCACCTTCGAGATCGTCACGCGCCGCTGGCTCGATGCGTCGGGCGCGACCATGCAGTAGTAGACGTCGTGCGACAGCGCGTTCGCGATCGTCAGCAGCAGCCCGTCCGCGGTCGACAGCGCCGCGGCAAGCGCACCGGCCGCGATCAGTCCCGACACGACGTACGGCAGCCCGGCAATCTCCGGCGCGGCCAGCACGACCATGTCCGGCTGCATCTGGATTTCCGACCAGTGCACGATGCCATCGCGAATCACCTCGACGACGCTGATCAGGTCGGGCTCGAAGTGATGCCATTGCGTGACCCACGCCGGCAATTCGGCGAACGGCCGCCCGACGAGGTTCGCGAGGATCTCGTACTTGATCAGCACCGCGAGCACCGGCACGCTGAGGTAGAACAGCGCGATGAAGAACAGGGTCCACCCGACCGAGCGCCGCGCCGACGCGACCGACGTGGTCGTGTTGTAACGCGTCAGGATGTGCGGCAGGCTCGCGGTGCCGAGCGACAGGCACAGCAGCAGCGCGAGGAAATTCCGCTCGCGCGGCTTGCGCTCGTCATCGCTCGCGGCGGGAAACGGTTCGTGCATCGGCACGGGCGGCTCGGCACGGGCCAGCAGGTCGTCACGCGCCTGCGTCCACGCGACCCGCGCCGCCGCCGGATCGCGCGGAAAGTCCACCAGCTCGCGCTCGCGCTGGCTGATCTCGCGCAGCGGTCCGTTATGGCGCCGCAGGTCGGCCAACTGGTCGGCGAGATGCCGGCGTGCATCCGCATACGACGAAGGCAGCCGATCGAGCCGCGTCTGGATGTCCGCGGCTTGTCGTCGATATGCGTCGCGCACCTGCTGTTCGTCGGACGCATCGCGCACCTGCGCCTCGCGCGCCGCGACGCGCTCCATCAGCTTGCCGTAGCTGAACTGCGGCACCGGGCCGAGCCCGTTCTTCATCGCGATCAGCGACACCGGAATCAGGATCGCGCTGATCAGGATGATGTACTGCGCGACCTGCGTCCAGGTGACCGCGCGCATCCCGCCGAGAAACGAGCACACGAGAATGCCCGCGAGCCCGCAGAAGATCCCGATCGCGAAATCGACGCCGATGAAGCGCGTCGCGATCAGGCCGATCCCCTGGATCTGCGCGACCAGGTACACGAACGAACACAGGATCGCCGCGCCGGCCGCGAGCGCACGCACGGCCGTGCTCGAAAAGCGCGTACCGAGAAAATCGGGAATCGTGTAGCGCGCGAGCTTGCGCACATACGGCGCAAGCAGGAACGCGACGAGGCAGAACCCGCCCGTCCAGCCCATCACGTACGCGAGCGCGTCGTAGCCGGTCGTATAGAGCGAGCCGGCCAGGCCGATGAACGACGCGGCCGACAGCCAGTCGGCCGCCGTCGCCATCCCGTTGAACGCGGACGGCACGCGCCGCCCGGCCACGTAGTATTCGACGAGATCGGACGTGCGCGACAGCAGCCCGATCACCGCGTACACCGCGATCGGCACGAACAGGAACACGTAGCCGATCCAGACGCCGGAGCCGGTGGCGCGCTCGATCCGCCACATCAGCAGCACGAATCCGAGAAACCCCAGCGTGTAGAGCGCATACGCGCGGATCAGTCGATGCGTCAGCATGAATCAGCGCCCGCCGTTCGGATGGCCGGTACGCGCCGCATGATCGTCGTACGCGCGGCGCAGCGTGCGGTCGGCGCGCTGCATCAGCCCGATATACGCGACGATCAGCACGAGATACACGAGAATCGCGCCCTGCGCACCGACGTAGAACGGCAGGCTGAACCCGGCGAAGCGCACGCTCGCGAGCGCGGGCCCGAAGAACGGCACGATGAACGACACGGCGAAACCGATCGCCATCAGCACCGCGATCAGCGCGACATTGAAGCGCCAGTAGCGTGCGTGGGCACGCGCGAGCGGCTCGGGAACGGGCGGTGGCGCGGCAGGCGCGGATCGGGTCGGAACGGTCATGCCGTTATGTAACAAAAAGCCCCTGCGCGGGCAATCGGGATTGCCGCGCAGGGGCTCGTGCGCGTGATGCGCAACCGGTACGGTCAGCGCACTTCGGCGAGCTGCTCGAGGATGGCCGGGTTCTCGAGCGTGGACGTGTCCTGCGTGATCGCTTCGCCCTTGGCGAGCGAACGCAGCAGGCGCCGCATGATCTTGCCCGAGCGCGTTTTCGGCAGGTTGTCGCCGAAGCGGATGTCCTTCGGCTTCGCGATCGGCCCGATCTGCTTGCCGACCCAGTCGCGCAGCGTCTTCGCGAGCGCCGCGGCCTCCTCGCCTTCCGGACGCGCACGCTTGAGTACCACGAACGCGACCACCGCCTCGCCCGTCGTGTCGTCAGGACGGCCGACCACGGCCGCCTCGGCCACCAGCTCGTGCGAGACCAGCGCCGATTCGATCTCCATCGTGCCGAGCCGGTGGCCCGACACGTTCAGCACGTCGTCGATCCGGCCCATGATCGTGAAGTAGCCGGTGTCCTTGTCGCGCACGGTGCCGTCGCCGGCGAGATAGAGCGTGCCGCCGAGTTCCTCGGGGTAATAGCTCTTCTTGAAGCGTTCCGGGTCGCCCCAGATCGTGCGGATCATCGCCGGCCACGGGCGCTTGACGACGAGAATGCCGCCTTGCCCGTTCGGCACGTCCTGGCCGGTTTCGTCGACCACCGCCGCCATGATGCCCGGCAGCGGCAGCGTGCACGAACCGGGCACGGTCGGCGTCGCGCCCGGCAGCGGCGTGATCATGTGGCCGCCCGTCTCGGTCTGCCACCACGTATCGACGATCGGGCAGCGCGCCTGGCCGACGTGCTTGTGATACCACATCCATGCTTCCGGATTGATCGGCTCGCCGACCGTGCCGATGATGCGCAGGCTCGACAGGTCGTAGCTCTTCGGATGCACCTTGTCGTCGGCTTCGGCGGCCTTGATCAGCGAACGGATCGCGGTCGGCGCGGTGTAGAACACGCTGACCTTGTGGTCGCCGATCATCTTCCAGAAGCGGCCGGCGTCAGGGTAGGTCGGCACGCCCTCGAACACGACCTGCGTGCCGCCGCAGGCGAGCGGGCCGTACGTGATGTACGTGTGGCCGGTAACCCAGCCGATGTCGGCCGTGCACCAGAACACGTCGGTGGGCTTCCAGTCGAAGGTCCACTTCATCGTCTGCGCGGCCCACAGCAGGTAGCCGCCGGTGCTGTGCTGCACGCCCTTCGGCTTGCCGGTCGAGCCCGACGTATACAGGATGAACAGCGGATGCTCGGCGCTCACCCATTCCGGCTCGCAGGTGTCGGATTCGGCAGCCGTCAGTTCGTGCATCCACAGGTCGCGATCGGCATGCCAGTCGATCTTGCCGCCGGTGCGGCGATAGACGATCACGCTCTTCACCGCTTCGCAGCCGCCCAGCGCGAGCGCCTCGTCGGCGATGCTCTTGAGCGGCAGCGTCTTGCCGCCGCGTGCCTGCTCGTCGGCCGTGATCAGCGCCGTCGCGCCGACGTCGACGAGCCGCTCGTTCAGCGACTTCGCGGAGAAACCACCGAACACGACCGAGTGCGTCGCGCCGATGCGCGCGCAGGCCTGCATCGCGACGATGCCTTCGATCGACATCGGGATATAGATGACGACGCGGTCGCCCTTGCCGATGCCGCGCTTCTTCAGCGCATTCGCGAAACGCGACACGCGGGCGAGGAGATCCGCATAGGTGACGCGCGTGACGGTGCCGTCGTCGGCTTCGAAGATCACCGCGACGCGCTCGCCGTTGCCGGCTTCGACGTGACGGTCGAGGCAGTTGTACGACGCGTTGAGCTCGCCGTCGTCGAACCACTTGTAGAACGGCGCGTTGGACTCGTCGAGCACTTTGGTGAACGGCTTGTGCCACGCGAGGCCTTCGCGCGCGAGGCGCGCCCAGAAGCCTTCGTAATCGCGCTCGGCCTCGGCGACGAGCGCCCGATAGGCCGGCATGCCGGAAATGGTCGCCGCCTGCTCGAGCGCCGCGGGCGGCGCAAACTGGCGGGTTTCGTGAAGAACCGATTCAATCGCAGACATCGACTACCCCTTGGTGAACATGAATCCTCTGCATGGCGGCGCGATCGTGCACGCCGCGCGTCTTGGCCGGCGCATGCGCGCCGCTGTCTCCTACCCACCATCCGCGCACGGCCCGAAGGCCGCTGCGCGATGCTGCGCCGCACCACGTCGCACGATGGCGACCGGGCGACCCGACAGTGTCCACAATAAGCGCTCCAACTTACCCGTCACTTACGCGGCACGGCCGTTTCGCCCGCCGGGCGGCGCCGCTTGCAGCTTTACGCTGTAACGAGCGCGACCCTACAATCCTAACTGAACTCGCCTTCCGGATTCCAGCTTGAATCGCTATGCTTTCTTTCTCGTTCTGTCGATGCTGTTCGTCGGCAGCAATGTCGGTATCGGCAAATCGATCGTCGTCTTCGTTCCCGTCGCCATCCTCGCCACCCTGCGCTTCGTGATTGCGATCGCCGTGCTGTGGCCGCTGTTCAGCCCGGTGAAGATGCGCACCGTCAAGCGCGGCGAATGGCTGAACCTGTTCCTGCAGGCGTTCTTCGGCACCTTCATGTTCACGCTGCTGATGCTGAACGGCGTGCAGCGCACGAGCGCGGTCGCGGCCGGCGTGATCACCAGCACGATTCCGGCGATCGTCGCGCTGTTCGCGTGGCTGATCCTGCGTGAAAAACCGAACGGCCGTGCGCTCGTGTCGATCGCGCTCGCGATCGCCGGCGTCGTGACGATCAACCTCGCGAACGGCAGCGCCGCCGGGCACGGCGCATCGTCGTCGCTGACCGGCAACCTGCTGATCCTCGGCGCGGTGTGCTGCGAATCGATCTACGTGATCCTGTCGCGCCGCCTCACGCAGACGCTCGCGCCGATCGACATCTGCGCGTACACGCACCTGTTCGGCCTGTGCCTGATGCTGCCGCTCGGCGCGACGGCCATGTGGCATTTCGATTACGCGAGCGTGCCGGCCGGCACCTGGGCGCTCGTCGTCTGGTACGGCCTGTCGGCCAGCATCTTCTCGTTCTGGCTGTGGATGAAAGGCATCCGGCACGTGCCGGGCAGCCTCGCTGGCGTGTTCAGCGCGGTGCTGCCGGTCGCCGCGGCCGCGTATGGCATCGCGTTCCTCGGCGAGCGGCCGACCCTCGCCCACGGCATTGCGCTCGCGTGCGTCGTCACCGGCATCGTGCTCGCGAGCCTGCGCGTGAAACGCGTGCCCGCCGCCGCGTCCTGATCCGTCCCCGGCTGTGCCGGCGCGTCACTGCAGTCGCGCCGGCCGACGCGTTACAATAGCGCGCCTTTTCAAGATTACCCCCGATACCTGCGCACCGCGCCCGACTCTCCACCATGTCCGCCCCGCATTCGCCCGGCCGCCCCGCCCGTCGCCCGCTTCGCCCGCTTCCCGCGCTGATTTTCATGAGCCGCTGGCTCCAGGTTCCGCTTTACCTCGGCCTGATCGTCGCGCAGGCCGTCTACGTGTTCCTGTTCCTGAAGGAGGTCTGGCACCTGCTGTCGCATGCGACCAGCCTCGACGAAATCAGCGTGATGCTCGCGGTGCTCGGCCTGATCGACGTGGTGATGATCTCGAACCTGCTGATCATGGTGATCGTCGGCGGTTACGAAACGTTCGTGTCGCGCCTCGGCATCGAGGGCCACCCCGACGAGCCCGAATGGCTCGACCACGTGAACGCGGGCGTGCTGAAGGTCAAGCTGTCGATGGCGCTGATCAGCATTTCGTCGATCCACCTGCTGAAGACGTTCATCAACCCCGACCAGCACACGATGCACGCGATCATGTGGCAGGTGATCATCCACGTGTCGTTCCTGGTGTCGGCGCTCGTGATGGCGTGGGTCGACCGCCTGACGACGCACACGCACCCGGCCCATTTCCACGAGACGCACGCGCCGCACGCGAGCGCCGTGCCCGCGTCCCGCAAGCCGGCCGAATCAGCCGCCAACGCATAAACGCATTCCCCACTGTCCCCACAGAGTCTCAGCCATGACCGTCATCAAACAGGAAGACCTGATCCAGAGCATCGCGGATTCGCTGCAGTACATCAGCTACTACCACCCGCTCGACTACATCCAGGCCCTCGGCCGCGCATACGAGCTGGAAGAAAGCCCGGCCGCGAAGGATGCGATCGCGCAGATCCTCACGAACAGCCGCATGTGCGCGGAAGGCAAGCGTCCGATCTGCCAGGACACCGGCATCGTCACGATCTTCGTGAAGGTCGGCATGGACGTGCGCTGGGACGGCGCAACGATGGGCCTCACCGACATGATCAACGAAGGCGTGCGCCGCGGTTACACGCACCCGGACAACGTGCTGCGCGCGTCGATCGTCAATCCGCCGGAAGGCGCCCGCAAGAACACGAAGGACAACACGCCGGCCGTGATCCACTACGAGATCGTGCCGGGCGACAAGGTCGACGTGCAGGTCGCGGCGAAGGGCGGCGGCTCGGAGAACAAGTCGAAGTTCGTGATGCTGAACCCGTCCGACTCGATCGTCGACTGGGTGCTGAAGACGGTCCCGACGATGGGCGCGGGCTGGTGCCCGCCGGGCATGCTCGGGATCGGCATCGGCGGCACCGCCGAGAAGGCGATGCTGATGGCGAAGGAATCGCTGATGGAGCCGATCGACATCCAGGAAATCATCGCGCGCGGCCCGAAGGACTGGGTCGAGGAACTGCGTGTCGAGCTGCACGAGAAGGTCAACGCTCTCGGCATCGGCGCCCAGGGCCTCGGTGGCCTCGCAACGGTGCTCGACGTGAAGATCATGGCGGCACCGACGCACGCGGCATCGAAGCCGGTCGCGCTGATCCCGAACTGCGCGGCCACGCGCCACGCGCACTTCGTGCTCGACGGCTCGGGCCCGGCCAAGCTTGAAGCACCGTCGCTCGATGCCTGGCCGAAGGTCCAGTGGGAACCGAACACGGAAACCAGCAAGCGCGTCGACCTGAACACGCTGACGCCGGAAGAAGTCGCCAGCTGGACGCCGGGCCAGACGCTGCTGCTGTCGGGCAAGATGCTCACCGGCCGCGACGCTGCGCACAAGCGCATCGCCGACATGCTCGCGAAGGGCGAGAAGCTGCCGGTCGACTTCACCAACCGCGTGATCTACTACGTCGGCCCGGTCGATCCGGTGCGCGACGAAGTGGTCGGCCCGGCAGGCCCGACGACGGCCACGCGCATGGACAAGTTCACCGAGACGATGCTCGCGCAAACCGGCCTGATCTCGATGGTCGGCAAGGCCGAGCGCGGCCCGGTCGCGATCGACGCGATCAAGAAGCACAAGGCGGCCTACCTGATGGCCGTCGGCGGCGCCGCATACCTCGTGTCGAAGGCGATCCGCGGCGCGAAGGTGCTCGCATTCGAGGACCTCGGCATGGAAGCGATCTACGAGTTCGACGTGCAGGACATGCCGGTGACGGTCGCCGTCGATTCGTCGGGCACGTCGGTGCACCAGACCGGCCCGAAGGAGTGGCAGGCGAAGATCGGCAAGATCCCGGTCGCAACCGCTTGAGCGCGATCGAATGCAAGGCCGGACGCAAGTCCGGCCTTTTTGCTTCTCGTTCTCATTCCTGCATGCGGCCGATTATTCGAGGCTGATTCTCATTACATGCAAAAGGCAGGCCCGGCAAGGCTTCGAGGCTTGGCTTTTCTCGTACGAGCGATTATCTTTCGGTTTCTGAAGCCCCACTGAACAAGGAACAAGCCATGCAAGGCGACAAGAAAGTCATCGAATATCTGAACGCCCAGTTGAAGAATGAACTCACGGCGATCAACCAGTACTTCCTGCATGCGCGCATGTACAAGCACTGGGGCCTCGAGAAACTCGGCAAGCACGAGTACGACGAGTCGATCGGCGAAATGAAGCACGCCGACTGGCTGATCGAGCGCGTCTTCATGCTCGACGGCCTGCCGAACCTGCAGGACCTGCACAAGCTGCTCATCGGCGAGGAAACCGAAGAGATCCTGAAGTGCGACCTGAAGCTCGAGCAGATCTCGCAGTCCACCTGCAAGGAAGCGATCGCCTATTGCGAATCGGTTCGTGACTACGTGTCGCGCGAGATCTTCGAAAAGATCCTCGACGACACCGAAGAGCACATCGACTGGCTGGAAACGCAGATCGACCTGATCGGCAAGGTCGGCCTGCAGAACTACCAGCAAACGATGATGGGTTCGCCGGAGTAAGCGCGCTCCGCCCTTCCCGCCATCGCCACCCGTCCTTTCATGTCGACACATTCCGTTATCGCCGCGACGTCCACGACCGCTGCCCCCATCGGCATCTTCGATTCAGGGCTGGGTGGCCTGTCGGTACTGCGCGCCGCGCGCGCGCAGCTGCCCGACGAATCGTTCATCTACGTCGCCGATTCGCACCACGCACCTTATGGTCCGCGCGATGAGGCGTTCATTACGGAACGTACGCTGGCAATCGGCGAGTGGCTGGCCCGCGAAGGGGCGAAGGCGCTCGTCATCGCCTGCAACACCGCAACCGCACGCGCGATCGCCGCGATTCGCGAACACCTGCCGATGCCGCTCGTCGGCGTCGAGCCGGGCATCAAGCCGGCCGTCGCCGCGTCCGCGAGCGGCGTCGCGGGCGTCCTCGCCACGCAGTCGACGCTGAACAGCCCGCGCTTCCAGGCGCTGCTCGACCGCTACGGCGCCGGCCGCCGCTTCATCTGCCAGCCCGGCCACGGGCTCGTCGAGGCCATCGAGCGCGGCGACACGAATTCGCCCGCATTGCGCGCGTTGCTCGACAGCTACCTGCAGCCGATGCTCGACGACGGCGCCGATACGCTGGTACTCGGCTGCACGCATTACCCGTTCTTCACGGAAACGATTCGTGACCTTGTGGGCGACCGCCTGACGATCGTCGACACGAGCGACGCAATCGCGCGCCAGCTCGCCCGGATTCTCGACGAGCGCAGCCTGCGTGCGCCGGCCGGCACGCGCGCGGCGCCGCCCCGCTTCTGCTCGACCAGCGACGGCCGCCAGTTGCAGGTACTCGCATCGACGCTGCTCGGCCTCGCCGCACCGGTCGAATCCGTCACCATTTCCTCGCCGAACGCGCGCGCCTGCGCGACCGCCTGACACGAGCCGGCACGCCCGCTTCCGCGTGCCGCTCCACCGCCCCCATCGTTTCAAGGGTCCGATGACCTTAAAAAAAGCCCGACCCGCGCTTGTCAACGTCCGCAAAATTAATGATAATAATTCGCATTAACGTTAGCTATCGCAACTCACCATGATCGTCTGCGTGTGCAAGTCTGTTTCCGATCGCAAGATTCGCGCGTCCCTCGCAGAGGGCGTGAACTCTTTCGATGAACTCCAGTTCGAGCTCGGCGTGGCCACGTGCTGCGGCAAGTGCGAGGAGTCCGTACGCGACCTCATGGCCGAACAAGGCGTCTGCGCGAGCCAGTGCGGTGTCGAGCACCACGCTCATCCGATCCCGGTCACGTTCTACGAACGCAAGGCTGCCTGACCGACGCCGGGTGTGTACATGCGGCCCAGGCCGCATTTTTGTTTTGACCGTCAGCAAGCCACCGTATGCGCGAGCCAGCGGCTTACCTGCCAAGGAGCCTGTCATGGAATTGCTGATCGGATTTGTGACCACCGTTTGCATCTCGCTGCTGATCTTCCGCAAGTGATGCCGATTCACCCGCCGCGCCCCGGGTGCGACATCGTTCTTTCAAGCTAACATGCAGGCTTCGCATTCCACTCCCGCCAGCATCTTGCCGGCTGCACCACGTATGAATCCCCGAGTGATCGTCGCCGCGGTCGGTGTGCTTGCCGCACATGCGATCATGCTGACGGCCGCCTGGCTCCATCGCAACGCGCCGCCGCCGGCGAAGGAGATCGAGGTTCAGTCGATCACCGCACAGCTCATTCCGCCCGCGCCCCCTGCCCAGCCGGTCGCGGTCCAGTCGGCCGCGCAGCAGCCCACGCCCCCCAAGCCCACGCCGCGCGTGAAGCCGAAGGTCGAGCCGAAGCCGGTACAGAAAGCCGTCCCGACGCCTCAGCCGGTCGCGCAGGCACCGTCGCCGACGCCCGCGCCGGCAGTGGTCGATCCGACGCCGGCTCCCGCCGCGCCGGCGCCTGCCGCACCGGCTGCAGCACCCGGTCCGGCGCGCGAGACGATGCAGGTCAGCGCACCGAAGAACGTCACGGCGCTCAGCTGCAATTTCGTGAAGCCCGCCTATCCGACGATGTCGAAGCGTCGCGGCGAAACGGGCACGGCTTATGTTCACTTCATCATCGGCGTGACGGGCAAGATCGAAAGCGTCCAGCTGCAGAAGAGCAGCGGCTACCCGCGTCTCGACGAAGCCGCGCTCGAGGCGACGCGCGCCAGCACCTGTCCGCCGTATATCGAGAACGGCCAGGCGATCCGCGCCGCCCATACGCTGCCCTTCAACTTCACGCTCGACGACTAACCCGTCATATTCGGTAGATTCAAAGGAAACAAGAAAATGCAAAGCTACGGTATCGCGCACGTCTGGGCGCAAGGTGATTTCGTCACGCGCGCCATCGCGATCACGCTGCTCGTGATGTCGGTCCTGTCGTGGATCGTGATCGTCATCAAGGGCTGGAACGTGATCCGCCTGAACCGCCTGACGAAGAACGCCGAGCAGGCGTTCTGGCATTCGGACAACTTCGACGACGGCATCAAGAAGCTCGGGCTCGCCGCCTCGACGCCGAACGACAACCCGTTCCTCGCGCTCGCGCTGTCGGGCAAGGAAGCCGCCGATCACCACCATCAGACGCAACCGCACCTGCACGACCGCATGGACGTGTCGGACTGG
Organism: Burkholderia sp. HAN2018; assembly: GCF_024704855.1. NCBI lineage: Bacteria > Pseudomonadati > Pseudomonadota > Betaproteobacteria > Burkholderiales > Burkholderiaceae > Burkholderia > Burkholderia sp. HAN2018. The sequence goes on from NZ_QOBB01000145.1 coordinate 19,206, forward strand.
GTCACGCGCTGCCTGAAGGACACGATGGACGAAGGCATCTCGCGCATGCAAAGCGGCCTCGCGATCCTCGCGTCGGTCGGCAGCACGGCGCCGTTCGTCGGCCTGTTCGGTACGGTCTGGGGGATCTACCACGCACTGCTCGCGATCGGCGCGTCCGGCCAGACGTCGATCGACCAGGTCGCGGGCCCGGTCGGCGAATCGCTGATCATGACCGCATTCGGCCTGTTCGTCGCGATCCCGGCCGTGCTCGGCTACAACGCACTCACCCGTGCGAACAAGGGCGTCGTCAGCAAGCTGCGCCGCTTCGCGCACGGCCTGCACGCGTATTTCGTGACGGGCGCGAGCCTCGCATCGTCGTCGACGCGCGACGGCCTGCGTCTCGCGACGCGCGCCAGCTGAGACGGGGTGAACCATGGCAATGAACACCGGTTTCAGCGACGATGACGACGATGCAGTGATGAGCGAGATCAACATGACGCCGCTCGTCGACGTCATGCTCGTACTCCTGATCATTTTCCTCGTGACGATCCCGGCGATGCAGCACGCGGTGAAGATCGACCTGCCGCATGCCAGCAGCCAGCCTGTCGACGAGAAACCGCAGACGGTCGACGTCGCGATCCAGGGCGACGGCACGATCCTGTGGGACGACCATACGGTCACGCGCGAACAATTGCAGGAACGCATCGCGGAAGCGGCAAAACGCACGCCGCAGCCGGAGTTGCACCTGCGTGCGGACCGTAAGGTTGCCTACGAACACGTCGCCGAAGTGATGTCGGATGCGCAGGCCGGCGGTTTGACGAAGCTCGGCTTCGTGACCGAGCCGACCGCAAAAGCGAAGTAACGCGCGCGCAATCAGGCGCTCGCCGGCTGTACCTGGCCGGCCGCGCCTAGCCGGCCGCGCACAAAGTAAAAGGCCTTCATCGCCAGATGAAGGCCTTTTTTCATGCGCACGCGGGCGCCTTCGGGCGGCGGGCTCTTTGGCGGTATCGGTTACGCCTCGAGCAACGCAAATGCGACTCTGCCGTGGTCTGCACGGACTGCGCGTTCTGCCCTATCTGGCTCACAATATATGCGGCCACCTGATTTCGCTCAGAACTTCCTTCACGAAATGGGATTTCAATATAGGCTCGCACGCACGCGCATTCAAGGTTCCGGCGATTGAAACTTGCGATTGCAGGCGACGCTTCAATGACAAAACAAATTTGCCTCGCCGTGCACGTCGTGTTCAGGTCGCCGAAACATCGGCCGCCGCTTCCTTCTTCGCGCGCTCCGGACACCCCGGTTCCTTGTAGGCGCCGTGATCGAGCTTCTCGACCAGATAGTCGACAAACGCACGCACCGCAGGCGGCATCCCCTGCCGCGACACGAACACCGCGTACAGTTGCGGCACGGGCAGCGTCCAGCCCGGCATCACCGGCGACAGTTGCCCCGCGCGCAGCGCGTTGCCGTACATCATCTCCGGCAGCGCCGCGATGCCGAGGCCATCGAGCACGGCTTCGCGAATCGTCATCAGGTCGGCCGTCACCAGCCGCGGGTCGTGTTCGTGCACGTGACGCGTACCGTCCGGCGCGATCAGGTTGAACACGTGCCGCCCGTCGACGCTCGGCGTATCGAGTGTTTCGAATCCGCTCAGGTCGTCCGGTACCAGCGGCGGCGCATTCTGGCTCAGCAGGCTCGGCGCACCGACCAGCATCTGCTCGGTGCGCCATAGCGGCCGCACGACGATATTCGCGTTCTGCGGCGGCTCCGAGCGCACACGCAGCGCGACGTCGATCGAATCCTCGAACAGGTCGATCACGCGATTCGTCACGCGGACGTGCACCTTCACCTCGGGATAGCGGCGCAGGAATTCGGGCAGGATGCGCGACAGCATCGTCTGCGACAGCGTCACGGGCACACTGACACGCACCGAGCCGCGCGGCGATGCGCGCAACTGCTGGACCGCGTTCATTGCAGCCTGCGCTTCGGCCAGCATCGCCTGGCAGTGCTGGTAGAACAGCTCCCCCGCCTCGGTCAGCGCGAGCTTGCGTGTGGAGCGCTGCAGCAGGCGCACGCCGAGCGCCGCCTCGAGTTCGGTCAGGCGCCGCGACAGGCGCGATTTCGAGATGCCCAGCACGCGCTCCGCGGCCGAGAAACCGCCATGTTCGACGACCTGCGAAAAGTACATGAGGTCGTTCAGGTTGTGTGCATCGATATTCATCTCATCGTTCCAATTTCAGAACAATCCATTGCGAACCGTCGCGAATCGCGCGGTAAAACGCCCAATATAATAGCGCTATGTTTCAAAAATAACGCTATTCCAATGATTTCGAGGGTATCCGCATGACGACCGCTCGCTCGCTTGACCGCACGTACCCCGCACTTCGCACGACCGAAGGCGGCGGCTTCGTGGTTCACCGCCCGTTCCCGACCCGGCTGCTGATGGATTTCGATCCGTTCCTGCTGCTCGACGAAATGGGCCCCGTCGACTACGCGCCCGGCGAAGCCAAGGGCGCCCCCGACCATCCGCATCGCGGCTTCGAGACCGTGACCTATGCCCTCGACGGGCGCTTCCGTCATCGCGACTCGTCCGGCCATGCCGGCACGCTCGGCCCGGGCGACGTGCAATGGATGACGGCGGGCGCCGGGGTCGTGCACAGCGAGATGCCGGATCCTGAATTCGCGAGGGCAGGCGGCCGCTCCCACGGCTTCCAGCTGTGGGTCAACCTGCCGCGGCGCGACAAGCTGATCGCGCCGCGCTACCAGGAAATCCCGGCCGATCGCATCCCGAGCGCCACGTCGCCGGACGGTCTCGCGCGCGTGCGCGTCATCGCCGGCGAAGCGTTCGGCGTCCGGGCGGCGATCGAGACGCGTACGCCGATCCTCTACCAGCATTTCACGCTGCAACCCGGTGCAACGGTCACGCAGCCCGTCCCGGCAGGCTATCGTGTATTCGCCTATCCGATCGACGGAACGGGCCTCTACGGGCCCGACAGGCAGACAGTCGACGCACGGCACATGGTCGTGTATGGCGACGACGGCGACACGGTCACGTTCGCTGCCGGCGACACGCCGCTCGACCTGCTGCTGATCGGCGGCGTACCGCTCAACGAGCCGATCGTCCGCTACGGCCCGTTCGTGATGAATACCGAAGAAGAGATCCGGCAGGCGGTCGTCGACTACCAGACGGGGCGCATGGGCCGTATCGAGGCATGAGGCATGGACGCCCGGGCAGGTGCCGCGAAACCGCCCGTTTTGCGTCACAATGACTTCTTGAGCCATGTGGCCGCCCGCCACCAGAAGGAACCCGTCCCCTTGAACTTCGAACATCTGATCCAGATCAACTCCGACGATCCGGCCGTGCCCACCCTCACCCGCGACCAGCTCTGGGAGGGTCTCGTGCTGCGCGCCGAACAGCCGCAACTGTTCGTGCTCGGTCTCGACAGCTGCGTCGTCCACGAACGGACGGAGACGACGCTCGAACGCGAACTGCACTACGGTCACGCGACCGTGCGCGATCACGTCACGTTCACGCCGAATCAGCAGGTCCGCTACGACATCCGCGCCGCCGACGGCGAGATCGGCGGCTCGCTGACGATGACGATCGAGGAACGTGACGACCACGAGCTGTTCCTGCGTTTCGAATACCGCACGACGCTGGTCGTCACCGACGACAGCGAAGACGCGCGCCAGACGCACGGGATCGTCAAGGAGGCGTACCGCACGTCGGATATCGACACGGTTCGCCTGATCCGCGAGTACGCGCAGGGCCGCAAGGATCCCGATCCGCTGCACTGAAACCGGCGGCGGCCTACGGGCCGCCCCTTTGATTCAAGCTATCAGATTCACCATTCCGATCGATAAAGAGTTTTTGTAAATGGGAATAGTTATCATTTAGAATTCATTCCATCGTATCGACAGTCACCGATCAACCGAATGACCGACACCATGCGCCCGACCACGCTGACCTTGCGCCGCCCGACCGGCACCGCAGGCAGCAGCCGCCAGAAGACGGCAGCGGTCACCACGCCGGCGAAGCCCGCCGGCAACCGCGATGCAGGCACGCGGGTCGTCAGCAGCGATGCGCTGCTGCAAGGCCAAAGCCACGTCAGCATCGCGCATAACGGAGAGACCTATCAGTTGCGCGCCACACGGCTCGGCAAACTGATCCTGACGAAGTAACGACAGAGTATTGTGGGGACCACCTCCCTGAGAGGTGTTGGGCATTAGCCAGCGTAACGGCTTGCACGCGAGATCTAGACCCCTTCGTGCAAACACACTCAAGCAGCCGTTGCAGCAAGCCAAGCCACTTTTTTGGTTCTCGCACAAGGAAGAAAAAAGCGACACGTCCTTCGACGTGTCGCTTTTTTATTTGGGCGGCCAATGCGCGAAGCAGGTCCCCGAGATTCGTTACCGCGTAAGTGCATGACCGCCGAAGCGGCGCGCGAGCCGCTTCAGAAACCCCAGAACATCAGCCACCATGCGCTGTCGATGACGGCAAGCGCGACAGCAAACCACGCGAAGGCCGCAAGCCGGCGCGGTAAGGCCGCATAACGCCCCGTCACTTTCCACGCGAGCCACGCACTCCATGCGTTGGCGCCGACCAGGATCGCGATGCGTACATCGGTTGCCCAACCGAGCGGCACATGCTCGGCACGAAGCAGCGACAGCGTCGTGGCCGACAGGCCAAGAAACACGCCCGCACCCGCGATCGGGATCAAAGCCTGCGCGAGATGATGCAGCCGCACGCGCTCGAAGCGGCCGAGCATCAGCGTGGCGCCGGCCAACAGCACCAGCAGCGCCGTGCCGTACACGAGCCCCGTGCCGACGATGTAGCTGACGACCAACCCGCCGTCGAGCCAGGAGAAGACGTCGTTGCGATCCGGATAATGCGTGAGCAGGAACCACGGTGCATTGGTTTCGAGCGGCCACGTGATGTCATGGTCGATCAGCCAGCCCGCGAGCCATTGCTTGATCTGCACGAACCATGGGCTGACGGTCCAGTGGAACGCACCGATCGCGACGCCGAGCAGGCCGTACAGGATCAGCGCGGTGTCCCACGGGTTCGCCTTTTGCGCGCCGAGGTTCACGACTTCGTCGGACGGCGAGCGCGACGACAACGAGATTGCATCCCGGTGCCCGCTGCAGCGGCCGCACATATGGCAGTCCGCCGCGCCCTGCATGTTGCGCAACGGCACGAGCGGTGCGCAGTTGATCGGAATCACGCGATGGCCATGCTCGCCGTTCTTGTACGAACGACGCCATGCCTCCTCGTCGACCTTGTAGCGCATCGGCGCAAGCCGCGCGAGCAGCCCGAACACGCCGTTGACCGGGCACAGGTACTTGCACCACACGCGCTTCTCGCGGCCGTACAGCACGCCGATCACGATCGCGCCGACGGTCGAGCCGCCGAGCACGAACAGCACCGCGAGCGGGTACTGGTACACGCTCACCATCTGCCCGTAGATTGTCGTGAGTCCGAACGCGACGAACGGCCAGCCACCCCACCGTATCCAGCGCGGAATCGGGCCGCCCCGGCCGAACTTGCTCGCGAATTCGGTGAGCGCGCCCTCCGGACACAGCACGCCGCACCAGACACGGCCGAGCATCACCATCGACAGCAGCACGAACGGCCACCAGATGCCCCAGAAGGTGAATTGCGCGATCAGCGTGAGGTTGCTCCACAGGTGCGCGGAGTCGTCCGGCAGCGGCAACACCGCCGGCACGATAATCAGGAACGCATAGATGGCGACGACGGCCCACTGGATGCCGCGGATCAGCGCGCCGTGGCGCTGCATCCACTGGCCCGCCTGCGCGAGCCAGCCCGGCTTGGCTGCGGCGGCAACGCTCATGCCGCGCGACCCGCAGCGACGGCCGGGCGACGGCTCGCACGCTTCATCAGCAACCAGACCACCGCCCAGTACACCGCGTACGCAACCAGGTTGGTCAGTGCCGGGTGCGCGCGATAACCGGTCAGCGTCGCGACGAGCGAGCCGAACGTGCCCGAATCATCGAGGATCGCGGACGTGTCCCACACCTGCGAAATGCCGAGCGGCAGGATTTCCTTGTCGATCAGCTTGTCGACGCCGGTCTGGAACAGGCCTGCGCCGAGGAACAGCAGCATCACTTCGGTGACGCGGAAGAAATGCCGCCACGAGAAGTACTTGCCGCCGAGCTGCAGCAGATAGAACGTGAAGAACGCAAGGCCGAGGCCGATCACGACCGCGAGCATCTGGCTGCCGTCGACGTGGCCCGACTGGCCGAAACCGAGACCGTACAGGAAGATCACCGTCTCGCTGCCCTCGCGCGCGATCGCGAGCGCGACCAGCACCGCGACGCCCCACCAGTTCGAATCGCGCGTGCTCTGCTGAAGCGATTGCTCCATGTCGCGCTTCAGCGTGCGGCCGTGCCGGCGCATCCACAGCACCATCTGCACGATCAGCACGCATGCGATCAGCACCATCGCAGTCTGGAAGTAGTCCTGCGCGTCACCGGACAGCACTTCGGTGAAACCGACCAGCGCGGCGCCGAGGCCCACGGCCATCAGCAAGCCGACACCGACGCCGGCCCACAGGAAAGGCAGGCCGCGGCGCGCGTCGTCGTCGCCGTTTTTCAGCCATGCATAGAGAATGCCGACGACGAGCAGCGCTTCGACGCTCTCCCGCCAGACGATGAACAAGATCTGACCCATCGATACCTCCTGACGCGCAGAACACCGGGCTGGTGAGCCTGCGCGCAGATAAAACGTGTTACTTCGCGACGATCACGCCCTGCGCCTGCTGGTGGAAATCGTCGAAAAACTTGTATTCGCCCGGCGACAGCGGCGCGACGACCACGAACGAATCGGCACCCGGCGCAAGCACCTTCTCCTTGCGCAGCTGGACGCTCTCGAATTCGGCTGCGCCTTTGCCGGTGTTCTTGATCTCGATCTTGAAACGCTGGCCGGCCGGCACTTCGATGCGGGCGGGATTCAGCTTGCCGTCCGTCATTTCGAGCTTGAACGTCGGCAGGTCGGCAGCGTACGCTGCGCCGGCAAGCCACAACGCAGCGGCTGCGGCAACGATTTTCTGGGGAATTTTCATTCTGGGTTCTCTACGCCGACGGCGCGCCGAAGCGCGCCGTCCGTGATGCCACCAATCAGTAACCGCCCTTCTTGCCGATACCGGCGAACGGGAAGTCGTACTCGAGGGTAATGGGCTTGAACCATGCACCCACGCCCGTTTCCTTGTCGATGTGACGACCGAACGCCATGTGGCCCGTCTGCATCGGCGGCTTGACGATCATCGTCAGGTGATACTTGCCCGGGCCGTTCAGCTTCACGTTGTCGCCGTAGTGCGGACCATCGCTCGCGACCATGCCCATCAGGTCGCCTTCGGCCTTCCACTTCGTGTCACCCTGCTTCGTCAGCTTGTACGTGACCTGCAGGTACGGCATCCAGTCGCCTTCCGCGAAACCCGTCGGGTTGTTCTTGACCGCATGAATGTCGGCCTCGAGGTGGATGTCGGAATCCGACGCCTTGCGCATCATCCCTTCCGGGTCCATCGTGATCGGCTGCAGGTACACCGCGCCGATTTCCATGCCGCCCTGGATCTGCTGCTTGCCGATCGGATATTCGGCAGCCGAGGCCGACATCGCGGCAAGCGCCGCCGCTACCGCAACCGTCGTGCGGATGAACGAAGAACCCAACATGGACACTCCTTGTTATTTGATCTGGAACCATGCGAACCGACCGTCAGGCCTGCCCGCCGAAAACACTAACGCGACGAATAACGTTAATGCGAACAATTCTCAATAATTGCGAAGTTTAGCACCGAACCTGTTCCGGAACAAACGACGAGCCATGTAAACCCCTGATCCGACAAGGCTTACAGGCTCGTTACCGCAAGGTTTCTGTGACGCTTGGAAAGATTTACCGGCCGCCGTTGACGTGATCGCCGACGTTCGCGCCGAACACGCGCTCACGCAGCAGCGCAAGCTGGTCGCGGGTCGCGGCAGCCTTCTCGAACTCGAGGTTCTTCGCGTAGTCGGCCATCTGCTTCTCGAGGCGCTTGATTTCCTTGGCGAGCTGCTTTTCCGACATGTCCTCGAATTTCGCACGCTGCTGGGCTTCCTTCAGCTCGGCGCGTGCCTCGTCCGCGTTGTAGACGCCGTCGATGATGTCCTTGATGCGCTTCACGACACCGCGCGGCGTGATGCCCATCTGCTCGTTGTAGGCAATCTGCTTCGCGCGGCGCCGCTCGGTCTCGCCGATCGCGCGCTTCATCGACTCGGTCATGTTGTCCGCGTAGAGGATCGCCTTGCCGTTCACGTTCCGCGCGGCCCGGCCGATCGTCTGGATCAGCGAGCGTTCCGCGCGCAGGAAGCCTTCCTTGTCCGCGTCGAGGATCGCGACCAGCGACACCTCGGGAATGTCGAGCCCTTCGCGCAGCAGGTTGATCCCGACCAGCACGTCGAACGTGCCGAGCCGCAGGTCACGGATGATTTCGACACGCTCGACCGTGTCGATATCGCTGTGCAGGTAACGCACCTTGACCCCGTGGTCGGCCAGGAACTCGGTGAGCTGTTCGGCCATGCGCTTCGTCAGCACGGTGATCAGCACGCGCTCCTCGGCTTTCACGCGCGCGTTGATCTCGGCGAGCACGTCGTCGACCTGCGAGCTCGCCGGCCGCACTTCGATTTCCGGATCGACGAGCCCCGTCGGCCGCACGACCTGTTCGGCGATCTGCCCGGTCACGCGCTTCTCGTAGTCGGCCGGCGTGGCCGACACGAACACGACCTGGCGCATCTTGCGCTCGAACTCGGGGAACTTGAGCGGCCGGTTGTCCAGCGCCGACGGCAGCCGGAACCCATAGTTGACGAGGTTTTCCTTGCGCGCGCGGTCGCCGTTGTACATGCCGTTCAGCTGGCCGATCAGCACGTGCGATTCGTCGAGCAGCATCAGCGCGTCGGGGGGCAGGTAGTCGACGAGCGTCGGCGGGGGATCGCCGGGCTCCGCCCCCGAGAAATGCCGCGAGTAGTTCTCGATGCCCTTGCAGAAGCCGAGCTCCTGCAACATCTCGAGATCGAAACGCGTGCGCTGTTCGAGGCGCTGCGCCTCGACGAGCTTGCCGTCGCTGTGAAAGAACTCGAGCCGCTCGCGCAGTTCGTCCTTGATCGTCTCGACCGCGCGCATCACGGTATCGCGCGGCGTCACGTAGTGCGACGACGGATACACGGTGAAGCGCGGAATCTTCTGCCGCACACGGCCGGTCAGCGGGTCGAACAGCTGCAGCGTCTCGACCTCGTCGTCGAACAGCTCGACGCGCACGGCCAGCTCGGCGTGCTCGGCCGGGAAGATGTCGATCGTGTCGCCGCGCACGCGGAACGTGCCGCGCTGGAAATCCTGCTCGTTGCGCGTGTACTGCATCGCGATCAGCCGCGCGATCACGTCGCGCTGGCCGAGCTTGTCGCCGGCGCGCAGCGTCAGGATCATCTGGTGGTATTCGGACGGATTGCCGATACCGTAGATCGCCGACACCGTCGCGACGATCACGACGTCGCGGCGCTCCATCAGGCTCTTCGTCGCCGACAGCCGCATCTGCTCGATGTGCTCGTTGATCGACGAGTCCTTCTCGATGAACAGGTCGCGCTGCGGCACGTAGGCTTCAGGCTGGTAATAGTCGTAGTAAGAGACGAAATACTCGACCGCGTTGCGCGGGAAGAACTCCCGGAATTCCGAGTAGAGTTGCGCGGCAAGCGTCTTGTTCGGCGCGAACACGATCGCCGGGCGGCCGAGCCGCGCGATCGTGTTCGCCATCGTGAAGGTCTTGCCCGAGCCCGTCACGCCGAGCAGCGTCTGGAACGACAGGCCGTCCTCGACCCCTTCGACGAGCGTGTCGATCGCGGTCGGCTGGTCGCCTGCGGGCGGATACGGTTGGTACAGCTGGAACGGCGACCCTTCGAAGGTCACGAATTTCGATTCGTCGAGCGCGTCGCCGGTTTCGGCATGATGTTCGGACATGGAATGCGGCCGGAGCGAGGGCAAAAGAGTCATTCTAGCGCTTCGCGGCCGGGCGAACTGCTGTCGGCTCCTGACGCGCGACGGCCGTCGGAAATCGCGGTTCCCGGCCGAATTTCGCCGCCGAAACGCCGCCCCCGCCAGCGCGAATTCGCTACAATGTCAGGCTGCTGCGCTTTCCGGCGTCGTGCCTGCCTGCGCGCGGTCCCCCGCGCCCGCCCCGCCCGTTGAAAGCCTGACCCTCTTTTCACTACTGCCGAATCATCATGTCGCTCTTCTCTGCTGTCCAGCTTGCTCCCCGCGACCCGATCCTGGGCCTGAACGAAGCCTTCAACGCCGATGCGCGTCCGACCAAGGTCAACCTCGGCGTCGGTGTGTACACGAACGAAGAAGGCAAGATCCCGCTGCTGCGCGCGGTTCGCGAAGCAGAGAAGGTGCGCGTTGAAGCGGGCCTGCCGCGCGGCTACCTGCCGATCGACGGCATCGCCGCCTACGATGCGGCCGTGCAGAAGCTGCTGCTCGGCAACGATTCGCCGCTGATCGCAGCGGGCCGCGTGGTCACGGCCCAGGCACTGGGCGGCACGGGCGCGCTGAAGATCGGCGCCGATTTCCTGCGCACCGTGAACCCGAACGTGAAGGTCGCGATCAGCGATCCGAGCTGGGAAAACCACCGCGCGCTGTTCGAAGCGGCCGGCTTCGAAGTCGTTGCGTACCCGTATTACGACGCGGCCACCAACGGCGTGAACTTCGAAGGCATGCTGTCGGCGCTGAACGGCTACGAAGCCGGCACGGTCGTCGTGCTGCACGCGTGCTGCCACAACCCGACCGGCGTGGACCTGACCGAAGCGCAATGGCAACAGGTCGTCGACGTCGTGAAGGCACGCAACCTCGTGCCGTTCCTCGACATGGCCTACCAGGGCTTCGGCGAGAACATCGAGGCCGACGCTGCCGCCGTGCGCCTGTTTGCCGCAGCCGACCTGAACGCATTCGTGTCGTCGTCGTTCTCGAAGTCGTTCTCGCTGTACGGCGAACGCGTCGGCGCCCTGTCGATCATCACGTCGAGCAAGGAAGAAGCGACGCGCGTGCTGTCGCAACTGAAGCGCGTGATCCGCACGAACTACTCGAACCCGCCGACCCATGGCGGCGCCGTGGTCGCAGCGGTGCTCGCATCGCCGGAACTGTACGCTTCGTGGGTGCAGGAACTCGGTGAAATGCGCGACCGCATCCGCGCGATGCGCAACGGTCTCGTCGAGCGCCTGAAGGCAAGCGGCGTCGATCGCGACTTCAGCTTCATCAACGCGCAGCGCGGGATGTTCTCGTATTCGGGCCTGACCTCGGCGCAAGTCGATCGCCTGCGCGACGAGTTCGGCATCTACGCGGTCGGCACGGGCCGGATCTGCGTCGCCGCGCTGAACACGCGCAACCTCGACGCGGTTGCCAATGCCGTTGCAGCTGTCCTGAAGTAAGTCGGCGCCAACGGACGGCAGCCATCACCGGCCCCGTCCTGCCGAAACGAAAAACGCGCTCCTCGGAGCGCGTTTTTTTGTGCGATTCTCCGGACTTGCCGGGGAATCGTCGCCCGGGCAGCACGTGTCGCGACCGCCCGTGCCGGAAGCCTTTACTGCATGAACCAGCCGTGGCTGACGACGACCGACTGGCCCGTGAGCGCGGCGCTCGGGAACGCCGACAGGAACAGCACTGTCTGCGCGACGTCCTGCACCGTCGTGAACACGCCGTCGACCGTATTGCCGAGCATCACCTTCTTCACCACTTCCTCTTCGCTGATCCCGAGCTCCTTCGCCTGCTCCGGAATCTGCTTGTCGACCAGCGGCGTGCGCACGAAGCCCGGACACACGACGTGCGAGCGCACGTTGTGCTTCGCGCCTTCCTTCGCCAGCACGCGGGCCAGGCCGAGCAGGCCGTGCTTGGCCGTCACGTACGCCGATTTCAGCGGCGACGCTTCGTGCGAGTGCACCGAACCCATGTAGATCACGACACCGCCGCGATCGTCCTTGTACATGTGCTTGAGCGCGGCCTTGGTCGTCAGGAATGCACCGTCGACGTGGATCGCCTGCATCTTCTTCCAGTCGGAGAACGAGTAGTTCTCGATCGGGTTGACGATCTGGATGCCCGCGTTCGACACGAGGATGTCGACCGAGCCGAACGTTTCGGCCACCTTGTCGATACCGCTGTTCACGGCTTCCTCGTTCGTCACGTCCATCGCGACGCCGATCGCCTTGCCGCCCGCCTTGACGATCTCGTCGGCAACGGCGTTCGCGCCGTCCTGGTTCAGGTCGGCGATCGCGACGGCCGCGCCCGCTTTCGCGAGCTCGAGTGCGATTTCCTTGCCGATGCCGCTCGCGGCGCCCGTGACGACTGCGGTCTTGCCATTCAGATCTGCTGCCATGTCCGTCTCCTCCCGTTGTCGGATCGAAAAAGTACGTGCCCGTCACCTCGGCGTTCATCGCATGATCGACGCGGCGGGCCAGCCGCCATTGTGCACGATCGGCCCCGCCGTTCGCGCGCAAAACGTCTAAGCTTAAGGTCGGTTCTGTCACGCAGGAGATTCGCATGCACTATCGACGGCTAGGCCGCTCCGGCCTGCAGATCAGCGAGCTTTCGCTCGGCTCGTGGGTGACGTACGGCAACCAGGTCGACCAGCGGGTCGCGCGCGAATGCCTTGCCGCGGCACGCGACGCGGGCGTCAATTTCTTCGACAACGCCGAGGTATACGCCGGCGGCAAATCCGAGGAAATCATGGGTCATGCGCTCAAGTCCCTCGATTGGCCGCGTGTCAGCTATATCGTGTCCACCAAGTTCTTCTGGGGGCTCGCCGAAGCGCCGAACCAGTATCACACGCTGAACCGGAAATACCTGCTGAACGCCATCGACGGCTCACTGCGCCGGCTTCAGCTCGACTACGTCGATCTCGTCTATTGCCACCGCCCCGATCCGAACACGCCGATCGAGGAAACCGTCTGGGCAATGAGCGACATGATCGTGCGCGGCAAGGCGCTGTACTGGGGCACGTCGGAATGGAGCGCCGACGAGATCCGTGCTGCCTGCGAGATCGCCGAACGGCATCACCTGCACAAGCCGGTTGTCGAGCAGCCGCAGTACAACCTGTTCCACCGCACGCGGGTCGAAAAGGAATATGCACGGCTCTACGACGACTACGGTCTCGGCCTCACGACCTGGAGCCCGCTGGCATCGGGCCTGCTCACCGGCAAGTACCGTAACGGCGTACCGCCCGGCAGCCGCGCGCAGTTACAGGGGTACGACTGGATGCGCGACCGCCTGACCGACCAGGCCGCCAACGACATCGTCGAACGGCTCGGCGGAATTGCGACGGAGCTCGGCTGCAGCACCGGCCAGCTCGCGATCGCGTGGGTGCTCGCGAATCCTCACGTGAGCTCGGTCATCACGGGCGCGTCGCGGATCGAGCAGATCGGCGACAACATGCGCGCGCTCGACGTTGCCTCGAAGCTGACACCGGATGTGAAACAACGCATCGAAGAGGTGGTCGGCGATGCGTACGAATGAGGCGATGCACGGCCACTCGCGTACAATACGCGGCCCGCATCGGCGCCCGGCCTGACGGCCGCGCCCGATCGACCGCTTTCATCGATTCACCTTTCGTTTCAGGCAGCCCGCCATGCTCAGTTATCGTCACGGTTTTCACGCAGGCAACCACGCGGACGTGCTCAAGCACGCCGTCGTCGTCCAGCTGCTGCGCTACCTGAACAAGAAAGACAAGTCGTACTGGTACATCGACACACATGCAGGTGCCGGCGTGTACTCGCTGCGCGACGGTTACGCGGCAAAGACGTCGGAATTCGACACCGGCATCGGCCGACTATGGAACGAAAAGAACCTGCCGGAAGCGCTGGGCGACTATGTGGATGAAGTCCGCGCGCTGAACGACGACGGCGAACTGCGCTTCTACCCGGGGTCCCCGTACATCGCATGGCGATCGATGCGCGAGCAGGACCGGATGCGGCTGTTCGAAATGCACACGACGGAAATCGACGTGCTGCGCCACAATTTCCGCGATGCGGGGCGACGCGCGATGATCTTTGCCGGAGACGGCTTCGAAGGCATCAAGGCACTGCTGCCGCCGCCGCCGCGACGCGCACTCGTGCTGATCGACCCGTCCTACGAGGACAAGAAGGATTACGCGCGCACGGTGACTTGCGTGACGGAGTGTCTGAAGCGTTTCGCGACGGGCTGCTATGCCGTCTGGTACCCGCAGGTGACCCGAACGGAATCGCAGCGCTTTCCCGAGCAGTTGAAGCGCCTGCAACCGAACAACTGGCTGCACCTAACACTGACGGTGTCGAATCCACCCACTGACGGGCTCGGTCTCTACGGCAGCGGGATGTTCATCCTGAATCCGCCGTACACCCTCGCCCAGAGCATGAACGAGGCACTGCCCTATCTGGTCGAGATGCTGGGACAGGATAGCGGCGCCCGCTGCCAGATCGAGCACCGCGGAAACTGATCACGCGACTGCGCGTTACGGCTGCAGTCTGGGCGCGAGCCTTGGCTGGTTGGCCGGCTGCCCACCCCACGCGGGTACATTGATATACGGCGCGACGAACAGCGGAACCGACGTGTTCGGCGCCTGCCCGGCCGGAGCCCGCATGCCTGCCGGCTCGACGATCGGCTCGGGAGACAACGGCGCCGTCTGCAGCACCAACCCACCCTTGCCGTCCTGGATACCGCGTTGCGTATCGAGAATCAGCGGTTTGGACGACGTCGCCGCAGCGGCCGCGAGTCCGTGAACAAGCGCCACTGCGCCGAAAACGAGACGCGCGCGGGTACTGCGACGCACATCGAGACGCAAACGCATGATCGTGTCCTTCGGGATGAAAAGCAGGCCCATACCATAGCGCTGCACTGATGATTGCGCCAGATCCGGCGCACAAAAAAAACAAAGCCCCGTCAATACGGGGCTTGCTTATCGTTCGGTGCCACGTGGCACCTGACGGTGACTCCGATTACAGCGAGTAGCCGTTGGTTTCGAGCGAGCGGATACGGCTTTCGAGCTGGACGATGTCCGACGACGTGGCAAGGTAAGCCTCACGGCGTTCACGTTCTGCGGATTCGAACCAGTTGCTCAGCTTTTCGACGATGTAGGCGATCATGACGTTCTCCAAGGAAGGGGGACCCCTGGTGAATCGAGATTCAGGGATTTCCCGTATAGGGTTATCCCGAATTATAGCGATGCCGCACCAAGATGCTAGTGAAATACTTGCATGGAAGCCATTCCTGTTTGGAATGGCTGAACATCAATTTCACGTAACCTATTGATTTTTATGGAAATCGAATCGAGGCCCGTTCTGAGGCCCGAGTACGCGCACTAATTTGGTTCACTGACGGGGTCGGACAGACGCGCCAAAATCGGGCATTCGGGACGTCCGTCACCATGACAGTGCGCAGCAAGATCGGCCAGCGTGTCACGCATGTCGCTCAGTTCCGCGATGCGCTTGTCGAGTTCGGCCACGTGCTCGAGCGCGATCGACTTCACTTCTGAGCTCGCGCGGGAACGATCTTGCCAGAGCATCAGCAGCTTGCGGATGTCCTCGACGAGAAAGCCAAGGCGTCGCGCCTGACGGATGAAGCGCAGGATATGAATTTCGTCCGTGCCGTAGATCCGGTAGCCGGCGTCGGTACGTTTGCTCGGCGCAAGCAGGCCAACCTGTTCGTAGTACCGGATCATTTTTGCGCTGACTCCGGATTCGCGCGACGCGTCGCCGATATTCATTCCCGCCCTCTCCATCAAGCCCTGGTTTCGAACATGAACGTCGACGAGTGCAATCGCCGGCGCCGCTTCGATCGTATCAAATCGCGTGGTTTCGTTTCGGGGCAGGGTTTGACTGCAGGATTACAGCTGAGTGATCGGGCCGGCGCGCCAGGTAGAGGGGATGAATGACGTGCCCTTTCTCCAAACGCAAATTGCGCCCGGTTGCAGCCTGGCCACCGATCCCGATCACTCGCGCATTTCCGTCGCTCAAATGCAAAAACCCCCGCCTTTCGGGCGGGGGTTCTTGGCTTAGGGAGCCTGACGATTACCTACTTTCACACGGGAATCCGCACTATCATCGGCGTAGAGTCGTTTCACGGTCCTGTTCGGGATGGGAAGGGGTGGGACCGACTCGCTATGGTCATCAGGCAAAGAGGGTTGTTCTGCTGGCTTGGCCAACAGAACCAATCTTGGAAGAAGCAGTAATTTTGAGTTGTGTGTATCACACACGAGAATCCAACTTGTCGCTCTGGATCCTGCGGCCGGTGCTGTCGCACGGCGCCGATCTACAAGGCAGACTTGTTATAGGATCAAGCCTTACGGGCAATTAGTATCAGTTAGCTGAACGCATTACTGCG
>NZ_QOBB01000146.1:0-18685 GCF_024704855.1 Burkholderia sp. HAN2018
GCTCGCGACCGTCTCCGGCGCCGGCGCGCTCGCCGCCTGTGCGGCGCTCGCGGCGGCGGCAGCCTCGGCGGCCTTCTTCGCCGCTGCGGCCGCCTTCGCCTTCTTGCCGCCACGGTCGCCGTCGATGTCGGCCAGCAGGTCGAGTTCCGAAGGCAGGTTGTCCGCCCCCGTCCAGCCCGCGACGCGATCGCCCGAGAACGTCACGACGAGATCGCGCTGCTGGACGACCGCCGTCGAGCCGCGCTTGAAGTAGAAGAGGTAATCCCAGCGGTCGGCGTGGAACATGTCCGCCAGCAGCGGGGTGCCGAGCAGCGCGCGTACCTGCTCGCGCGACATACCGACCTGCAGCTGCGAGGCTTTCTCCTGCGACACGAAGTTGCCTTGCACGACGGTGATCCGGTAGGGGGTGATGCTCTGCGCGATGCGCTGCGTCACGCTGTCGTACGACGAACAACCAGCCAGCGCGGCAACGGCGGCGGCAGCGATGATGACACTCCGCATGCGGCTCCTCTGAAAGTGCGAAAGAGATTCTGGAATCATTTCCCTCACCGTGCAGGCCCGCGTCGCAGGCCGCGCGTGTTTCTGGAACGGCGAAAAGCCGGTAACATTGAAGCCCTGCATTGTACTCTAGGGATGCCTAGCCATGACCAATCCGACGGATCTCAAGAATATCGGGCTAAAGGCCACCCTACCGCGCCTCAAGATTCTCGAGATCTTCCAGCAAAGCCCGGTGCGCCACCTGACCGCAGAAGACGTCTACCGGAACCTGCTCAACGAGCAGCTCGACATCGGGCTTGCCACCGTCTACCGCGTGCTGACGCAGTTCGAGCAGGCCGGCCTGCTGTCGCGCAGCAACTTCGAATCCGGCAAGGCCGTGTTCGAACTGAACGAAGGCTCGCACCACGACCACCTCGTTTGCCTCGATTGCGGCCGGGTCGAGGAATTCTTCGACGCCGAGATCGAAAGCCGCCAGCAGGCGATCGCGAAGGAGCGCGGCTTCCGGCTCCAGGAGCACTCGCTGGCGATGTACGGTTCCTGCACGACCGAGAACTGCCCGCACCGCAAGCACTGAAATCCAGCCGCGCGCGCGGCGCATGCAGGACGGCCCGGACGGCGATTCGCATTCCGGGCCGTCTTCTTTTCGGGATACGCAGGAGGCGCCCGCCCGGGGAAACCGGCGGCGCACCGCCGCCCCACGGGCGGGCCCGCCCAGGCTTTCGCACACCCTTCGCGTTGCCTGCCCGGGCGGCTCCGGGTGACATCAGGCCGCCGGAGGAGCCGGCCTGCCCGCCTTCGTCATGCCGCGCCCGCGCAGGCCGGTTCGAACTCCAGCGCCCACGCGCGCTCGAGCGGGATTTCGTCGCAGTTCGGCTGCGGGCCGCCGCGATCGACGATCACGAAATCGCTGACCGCATCCAGCGCGAGCAGCGGATGGTGCCAGACGCCCTTCGCATAGTTCACGCCCTGCCAGCCTTCCGCGAGGAACGCGCGCATCGCGTCGGGCCGGAACTCGCCGGCCGGCGCGACGACGATCGCGTAACGCGACACCGCCGCGAGCGGGATGAACGCCTGGCTGCCATGCGGATGGCGCTCCATCAGCGTGACCGCAACCGGCAGCGCACGCGGCTGCGCGCGGAATACGCTGACGAGCGGGCGGCCGCCGTCCGCGCACACGTCGATCGTCGCGAGATCGTGGAAGCGCTCGGTCGTGCCGCCGTTGATCGGGAAATGGCGCGCGCCTTCGAGCGCGATCACGTCGCCGAACGGCGCGAACGCTTCGCGGGTCAGGCGCTCGACGCGCAGGATGCGGGATCCGCTCATGCCGTTGCCCTCCTTCAAGCCGGCTCGCCCCACAGACGCAGGCGCGACACGCCGCCGTCCGGGAAGATGTTGAAACGCACGTGCGTGACGGGGCCGAGCGCCGCAAGCTGGTCGAACGTGTGGACGTGGTCCATCGACAGCTTCTGCTCGCCGAGCAGTTCGGCCCAAAACATCGCCTGCGTGACGAGCGAGTCGTCGGTGCCGCCCGCCACCCTCGCGGCCTGCAGCGAGCAGCGGTCGGGGAAATTGCCCTTGAAGAACGCGGTATCGACCTCGACGCGCCGGATGATGCCCGGCCGCGCGAGCGCGACGATCGCCCAGTCGTTGCCGGGCTCGCGGCGGCGCCGCGTTTCCCAGCCGTCGCCCATGTTCGCGCCGCGCCCCGGCATCAGCATCTGCGATGCCGGGCCGAAGTGCTGGTTGTTCGCGGCCACCAGGTAGCCGCCGTTCTCGATCGCCGCGAGATCGACGAGTTCGCCGGCCGGCACCTGGCGCCAGTCGCGCTGCGGCTGGCCGTACACGCGCAGCCGCGCGAGGCCGCCGTCCGGGTACAGGTTCACGCGCAGGTGCGTATAAGGCTGCGCATCGTCGACGCTCACGTAGTGATGCGAATTGCCCTGCAGCGTCGTCGCCGGGACGATCGTGCGCCACTCGGCGTTGTCGGACGGCGTGTCGCCTTCGGCGACGCACGCGTCGATCGACGCGGCCGGCGGGAAGTTGCCGGTGAAATGGCTCGTGTCGAGGTCGACGCCGTGAATCACGCCCGGCCGCGCGAGCCGCACCACGCAGAAGTCGTGGCCGGTCGTGCGCTTGCGGCGCGTTTCCCAGCCGTCCATCCACTTGCCGTGGTCGTCGTACTTGCCGGGGATGAACACGGCCGGCTCGGGATTCAGCATGCGCTCCTTCGGCGCGAAGAACTCGTCGCTGGCAAAGAGCGCCTGCGCCCCGAGGCGCGGGTCGGCGAGGTTCATGTAACGCCGCGTAAACGCCGGCGCATCCGGATCGAGGATGGGGGCTGCCATGTCGTCTCCTGTAGTTTGATGAAGGGCCGGCGCATCGAGGCGCCGGCCACATGAATGCCAGGTGCGCGGGGCGGCCCGGGGCAAGGCCGCCCGCGCGGGGTCGCGCTCAGAGCGCGTGAGCCTGATCGCCGGCGACCGGCGCCGTGCGGTCTTCCTCTTCGGCCGGCACGTAGCGCAGCTCGCGATTCAGCACGCGCTTCGCGCGGGCCCGGTCGATGTCGTTCTCCCACACCGCGACGACCACCGTCGCGACGCAGTTGCCGATCAGGTTGGTCAGCGCACGGGCGATGCCGACGAACCAGTCGACCGGCAGGATCAGGACGAGGCCGAGCACGGGAATCGCGGGGATCGCCGACAGCGTCGCCGCGAGGATCACGATCGCCGAGCCCGGGATCCCGTGCGCGCCCTTCGACGTGACGAGCGACACGAGCAGCACGACGATCAGGTCGTGCGTCGACAGCGGCGTGTTGGTGGCCTGCGCGATGAACAGCACGGCGAGCGTCAGGTAGATCGAGAAGCCGTCGAGGTTGAACGAATAGCCGGTCGGGATCACGAGGCCGACCGTCGAATCCTTCACACCCATGTATTCGAGCTTGCGCATCACCTGCGGCAGCACCGCGTCCGACGACGCCGTGCCGAGCACGATCGACAGTTCCTCGCGCAGGTAGCGGATCAGCTTGAACACCGAGAAGCCCGCGAGCCGCATCACCACGCCGAGCACGACCGTGACGAACACGAAGCAGCTCAGGTAGAACACCGCGACCAGGTAGCCGAGCTGCTTGAGCGACGCGACGCCGTACTTGCCGGTCGTGAACGCGATCGCGCCGAGCACGCCGAGCGGCGCGAGCTTGATGATGAAGCCGATGATCCGGAAGAACACGTGCGACAGTTCCTCGATCAGCGAGTTGACGCGTTGCGCCTTGTCGCCGAGCAGCGACAGCGCGGAACCGAACAGCACCGCGAACACGAGGATCTGCAGGATGTCGCCCTTCGCGAACGCGTCGATCGCGGTCTCGGGGATGATCTTCATCAGGTAGCCGGCCGTGTCCTTCAGGCTCTCGGCGTTCTTCGCGTACGACGCGAGCGACGACGCGTCGAGCGAGCGCAGGTCAATGTTCATCCCGACGCCCGGGCGCGTGACCCACGCGAGCACGAGGCCGATGCCGAGCGCGAGCGTCGTCATCACCTCGAAGTAGATGACGGCCTTCAGGCCGACCCGGCCGACCTTCTTCAGGTCGCCCGCGTTCGCCATCCCGCTGACCACGACGCAGAACACGATCGGCCCGATCACCATCTTGATGAGCTTCAGGAAGCCGTCGCCGAGCGGTCGCAGCGACTCGGCAAAATGCGGGAAGAACGCGCCTAGCGCGATCCCCAGGATCAATGCGACGACTACCCGGCCAAACAGCGAATTGAGGAATTTCGACACGGCGCTCTCCCGATCCAACGGTTGCAGTTTCGTCTGTTCATACTGGTAAGACCAGTGATGTTATGGTCGATAGTAGGAAGCCGATATAGTGGCGTCAAGGACGGACAAAATAGGGATTTCCCACCCCCTCCCCACCCGCCTGACACGCACCGGACAGGGGCAGATCGTGGCTTTCCCGTAGGGCGTCCATGCACCGCCTGCGTGCGGATTACAATGCCGGTCAGACCGGCCAAAGTTCACCTCATGAAAAACGTTCCGCATACCGTGACCGACGCCGCCATCGCGACGATCCGCGACCGGATCGAGGCAGGCGTGTATCCGGTCGGCAGCCTGCTGCCGGCCCAGCGCCAGCTCTCCGAGGAGCTGGAGATCAGCCGCGCGTCGCTGCGCGAGGCGCTGTCGACGCTCGAGGCGCTCGGGATGCTGCGCATCCGCGCGGGCAAGGGCGTGTATGTCGAAAGCGCGCAGGCCACGGCCGCCCATGCGTGGCGGTTCGCCGAGCAGTCGTCGCCGCCCGATACCTACCAGATGCGCTACGCGCTCGAAGGATTCGCCGCGCGAATGGCCGCGCACGTCGTCACCGACGACGACATCGCGTGGTTCGAGGACAATCTCGCCGACCTGCACGTCGCGCTCACCGAAAGCGAGCTCGACGCGGCATCGCAGCTCGACTTCGACTTCCACATGCGGATCATCCATCTCGCGGGCAACGCGGCGATCGAATCGATCCTGCGCAGCAGCGCCGACATCATGAAGGAAAGCCAGCGCATGCCGTTCTACCGGCGCGAGCTGCTGCTGTCGACGTGGACCGAGCACCGCGCGATCGTCGACGCGCTGATCGCACGCGATGCGGCCGCCGCGGGCACCGCGATCGAAACGCACATCGCGAACGCCGCGCAGCGCGCGGGCATCTTCTTCCCGACACCGCGCATCTGACGGCCCGGGCGGCCGCGCGCCGCCCCGTCGTACCGGTCAACCTCCCGACGGATCGCGATACGCGAGCGCACGCTCGATGAACGCGCGCGCCGCGACGCTGCGGTACGCGCCCTTGCGTGTCAGCAGCGCAGCCGTGCGCGCGGGCAGCGGCGGATCGATCTCCAGCGCGCACAGGTCGGCACTCTCGCGCGCGACCGCGTCGGGCAGCACCGTCGCGAGCCGGCCGCACCGCACGAGCTCCAGCACCGCGCTGACCGTATTCGTCTCGATCGCGATCTTCGGCCTCGCGCCGTGCTCGATGAAATAGCGGTCGATGCTCTCGCGCGTCGCGAACGCGCGGCTCAGCAGCACCAGCGGCTCGCCGCCGAGCTCGGCCGGCGTCAGCGCGCGGCGCCGCCGCGCAAGACGGTGCGTGCGGCCCGTCACGAGCGCGAGCGGCTCGTCCCACAGCGGCAGTGCGTCGACGTCCGGCGCGCGCGGGGGCATGAACGCGAAGCCCGCGTCGAGCCGGTCGTCGGCGAGCAGCGCCTCGATGCGTTCCTGCGGCATCGCGTCGATCGTCAGCGCGACGTTCGGATAGTCGGCATGGAACGCGTCGATCAGCGAGCCGCTCAGGTAGGCCGCGAAGGTCGGCATCATCGCGAGCCGCAACGACCCGCCGCCGAGGCCGGCGACGTCGTGCAGCGCGCGCTGCCCCGTATCGAGCTCGTGCAGCGCGGCACGCGCGTGGCGCGCATAGACCTCGCCGAACTCGGTGAGCTGCACCGTGCGGCCCGAGCGGTCGAACAGCTGCACGCCGAGCGTTTCCTCGAGCTGGCGGACCTGCTGCGACAGCGTCGGCTGCGACACATGCAGCGCGTCGGCCGCGCGCGTGAAACTGCGCTGCTCGGCGACGGCCAGGAAATAGCGGATGTGGCGGAGTAGCATGACGGCCGACGTATTGGTTTTGCCAATGAAGAGCATAACGATCCAGTCTTGGACGCTATGGTTCGATTCCCGCATCATACGCACATCCGTTCCGGCGCATCGCACCTGCTTTGCGCATCGGAACGGCCCGCCCGGGCCCGCCTGCCTGCGCCCGCCGCACGACGATCCGCCGCCCGCCCGATCCGGGCCCGGCCGCGATCCGCCCGGCGCGCATCGGTTCACCGCCGATCCGTTGACGCCGGCCCCGATTTCCGTCACCCCGCGCAGCCGACGGCCCCCGTGCCGCCGGCCGGCGCCGCTGTTTTTCGCGACCATGGAACCGCATCAAGACAACCATCCTCCCCTGACCCGCGGCATGACGCTGCTGTTCGCGTGCGCGTGCGGCATCGTCATCGGCAACATCTATTACGCGCAGCCGCTGCTCGCCGCGATCGCGCACAGCTTCGGCCGCGCGCCGACCGAACTCGGCTATCTCGTCACGCTGACGCAGCTCGGTTATGCGGCGAGCCTGCTGCTGATCGTCCCGCTCGGCGACGCGGTCAACCGCCACACGCTGATCGTGCGGCTGCTGATGCTCAACGTCGTCGCGCTGGCCGCGGTCACGTTCAGCACGAACTTCACGATGTTCGTCGTCGCGAACGTCGCGGTCGGCTTCGTCACCTGTTCGACGCAGCTGCTGGTGCCGTTCGCGGCGTCGCTCGCCGACGCGCGCTCGCGCGGCCGCGCGGTCGGCACCGTGATGAGCGGGCTGCTGCTCGGCATCCTGCTCGCGCGCGTCGCGGCCGGTGCGATCGCCGACGGGTTCGGCTGGCGGGCCGTGTACGGCATCGCCGCGGTGATGGTGCTCGCGCTGACGGCCGTGCTCGCCGTGAAGCTGCCGAAGGATCGCCGCGACGCGCGCCTCGACTATGCGGCGCTGATGAAGTCGCTCGTCGCGCTGGTGCGCGCGCAACCGCTGATCGCACTGCGCTCCGCCTACGGCGCGCTCGTGTTCGCGTGCTTCAGCCTGCTGTGGACGGGCCTCACGTTCCTGCTGAGCCAGCCGCCGTACAGCTATTCCGAAGGGCAGATCGGCCTGTTCGGCGTCGTCGGCGCGGTGGGCGCGCTCGCGGCGACGTCGGCCGGCCGGCTGGTCGATCGCGGACACGGCAATGCCGCGACGGGGTTGTTCGCGGCGGCCGTGCTCGCGTCGTTCGCGCTGATCGCGACCGGCGCGCACTCGCTCGCGGCGCTGATCGCGGGCATCCTGCTGCTCGACGTCGGCGTGCAGGGCGTCCACATCTCGAACCAGAGCGTGATCTATGCGCTGGCCGGCAACGCGCGCAGCCGCGTGACGACGATCTACCTGACGAGCTACTTCATCGGCGGCGCGCTCGGGTCGTTCGCGGCGAGCGTCGCGTACGGCATCGACGGCTGGCGCGGCGTGTGCATCGCGGGCGCGGCGCTCGCGGGCGTGCTGGTCGTGTCGTGGCTCGCGTCGCAGCGCGCCGGCGCGCGGCAGGTCACGCAGTAATTCAGCGGGGCGTTTTCTCGTCACCATGAAAAAGGGCACGCCCCGCGAAGCGCGGGCGTGCCCTTTTCACGATCGCGTCGAGACAGTCGCGAGCTAGCGCGCGACCGTCACGCAGCCTCGTCGACGAAATCGATCAGCACCTTCATCGCACGCTGCCGGTCGCCGGCCAGTTCGAACGCGAGGTTCGCGTCGCGCATCGGGAACACGCGCGTGACGGCCGGCCGCAGGTCGACGCGCCCCGCATTGATGAGCTGCACCGCGAGCGCGAATTCCGCGTGAAAACGGAACGAACCGCAGATCGACAGCTCCTTCGCGACCACGACGTTCTGCGGCAGGCTGACGTCGCCGCCGAGCCCGAGCTGCACGACGACCCCGCGCGGACGCATCACGTCCAGCCCGTCGCGCAGCGCGAGCGCATTGCCCGAACACTCGATCATCACGTCGAACGTGCCCTTGTCGGCGCTGTAGCGCTCGACCCATCCGGCGTCGGCCGCCGCGTTGATCGTGCGGTCGGCGCCGAGCGCGCTCGCCACTTCCAGCGGCGCCTCGACGACGTCGGTCGCGACGATCTCCGCCGCGCCGTGCACGCGCGCCGCCGCGACGGCGAGCACGCCGATCGGCCCGCAGCCCGACACGAGCACGCGCTTGCCGATCAGCGGGCCCGCGCGCGACACCGCATGCAGCCCGACCGCGAACGGTTCGGCGAGCGCCGCGAGCGACATCGGCACGTGATCGGCAACCTTCACGCACTGCACCGCGTCGCACACGAGCGCGTTGCGGAATGCGCCCTGCACGTGCGGCATCCGCATCGCGCTGCCGTAGAAGCGCATGTCGAGGCACTGGTTCGGCAGCCCTTCGAGGCAGTAGCGGCACGCACCGCACGGCCGGCTCGGATTGACCGCGACGCGATCGCCGACCTTCACCGACGTCACGTCCGGCGCGACTTCCGCGACCGTGCCGGCGACCTCGTGGCCGAGCACCATCGGCTGCTGCAGCCGGATCGCACCGAATCCGCCGTGCCGGAAGTAATGGAGATCGGAGCCGCAGATGCCGCCCATCGCGACCTCGACGCGCACCTGACCCGGGCCGATCTCGCCCGCGTCCTGCTCTTCCACCCGCAGGTCGTTCGGCCCGTGGATCACGACACACATGCAACGCATACGCATGACAGCCTCCTCAGACGACCGGCGTGACCAGCGGCGCGCCGGCGAAGTGCGCGGCAAGGTTGTCGCGCACCAGCCAGCCCATCGCCTGGCGCGTCTCGATCGTGCCGCTCGCATGGTGCGGCTGCAGCAGCACGTTCGGCAACGCGAGGAAACGCGGGTCGATGCGCGGCTCGTTCCAGAACACGTCGAGCGCCGCACCGGCGATCGCACCGCGCTCGAGCGCGTCGAGCAGCGCGGGTTCGTCGACGGTCGTGCCGCGCGACACGTTCACCAGATAGCCTTGCGGCCCGAGTGCGTCGAGCACGGCGGCGCCGACGAGGTGACGCGTCGCCGGCCCGCCCGCGA
Organism: Burkholderia sp. HAN2018; assembly: GCF_024704855.1. Lineage (NCBI taxonomy): Bacteria > Pseudomonadati > Pseudomonadota > Betaproteobacteria > Burkholderiales > Burkholderiaceae > Burkholderia > Burkholderia sp. HAN2018. The sequence continues at coordinate 9,160 of NZ_QOBB01000146.1, forward strand.
GCGTGACGATCAGCAGGTCGCACCAGCCGGCCAGCTCGGCGAGGTCGCCGAAGAAGCGGTGCGGGCTGTCCGCGCGCGGCGCGACGTCGAAGTAGCCGAGCTCGACGTCGAAGCCCGACAGCCGGCGCGCGATCGTCGAGCCGATCCGGCCGAAGCCGACCACGCCGACGCGCTTGCCGTACAGTCGCGTGACGAGCGGCATGTCGCCGTCGCGCCAGGCACCGGAACGCACGTACGCGTCGCCGGCGCCGATACGGCGCATCATCGCGAGCGCGAGCCCGACGCCGAGGTCGGCCACGTCGCCGGTCAGCACGTCGGGCGTGTTCGTCACGCGGATGCCGCGCTCGCGCGCGGCGGCCAGGTCGATCGCATCGGTGCCGACGCCGTAGCACGCGATGATCTCGAGCTTCGGCAGCGCGGCGATCAGCGCGGCATTCGCGCCGAGATCGCCGCGCGTCGCGATCGCGCGCACGCCGGCGCCGTGCTCGGCGAGGAACGCCGCGCGGTCGGCGGCTTCCCACAGCCGGTGGACGTCATAGCCTGCCGACAGCCATGCGTCGTCCCACGGCTGGTAAGGGCCCGTCATCAGCAATTCGGGCCGCTGGGTCGATTCGTGCGCCATCTGCGCTTGCTCCTGTCGAGATAAGTTGAATGCGAAGGCAGGCCGGGCCGCGTCAGCCGCCCGGCCCGTTCATGCGTGCCGCGCGAGCGCATCGGCGCCCGGGGCCTGCGCCACCTGTGCCGCGTCGAGCGGATCGTCGAGATCGCGGTTCAGCGTTTCGGGCATCCGCGACGTCGTGAACAGCGTGATCAGCGTCAGCAGCACCAGGTACGCGGCGATCGGCACCCAGGCGCGCACGCCGGCCGCGTGATCGCCGCCGTGCAGCGCGATCACGGTCGCGATGATCGTCGCGCCGACGAGCGGCGCAATCCCGCCCGCGAGCACGGCCGACACTTCGCGCGAGAACGACACGCCCATGTAGCGATGGCGCGCGCCGAACAGTTCGGGCAGCAGCGCGGCCTGCGCGCCGAGCATCCCCCAGTTCGCGAAGCCCTGCGCGACCGAGATCGCGATTACGCTCGCGACCACGTTCCCCTGGCTGAAGATCCACCACACCGGGAACGCGAGCGCGAGCTGCAGCCACGCGAACGTGCGATACACGCGCACGCGGCCGAAGCGGTCGCTGAGCCGGCCCGCCAGCGGCACCGTACATGCGCCGACGGTCGCCGCGCACACCAGCGCGAGCGCGCCGATCGGCCCCTTCATGCCGATCACGCCCGCGAGATAGCTGACGGCGAGTGCCTGGTAGATCGACGAGCCGCCGTTCTCGGCCATCCGCAGGCCGATGCCGATCAGCAGCGAGCGCTTCGAATGCTGCACGGCGCTCTTCAGCGGATTCGCCGATACCTGCGCACGCTTTTCGAGCCGCACGAAGGTCGGCGACTCGTGCAGCCGCACGCGCATGTAGATCCCGACCGCGACGATCACCGCGCTGAACAGGAACGGCACGCGCCAGCCCCAGCCGTCGGTGACGCGGTCGAGGTTCGCGAGCAGCAGGAAATAGACCGCGGCCGCCAGCACCGTGCCGAGCTGGATGCCCAGGAACGGCAGCGACGCATAGAAGCCGCGCTTGCCGGGCGGCGCGTATTCGGTCATCAGCACCGCGGCGCCGGCCTGCTCGGCTCCGGCACCGAGGCCCTGCAGGATGCGCAGCAAAACGAGCAGCCCGGGGGCCCAGTAGCCCGCCGTTTCGAAGGTCGGCAGCACGCCGATCAGCGTGCTCGCGACGCCCATCAGCAGCACCGTCGCCGTCAGCACGAACTTGCGGCCGATCCGGTCGCCGAGCACGCCGAACACGACCCCGCCGAGCGGACGCACCGCAAAGCCGACGAAGTAGGTGCCGAAGCTCGCGATCAGCCGCATCTCGGCGGTCTGCGCGGGAAAGAACAGCGGCCCGAAAACCAGCGCCGATGCGAGCGTGTACAACGCGAAATCGTAGTATTCGAGCGCGCTGCCGAGCGAGCAGGTCCATGCCGCGCGGTTGAGCTGCTTCGTGTCGACGCCGCGGCGCTCGACGGTCTCGCCCGGCGCACCGGACCCTGCATCGTGCCGCGCGGGCGGCGGGGAAATGCGATCCATCGTTGTCTCCTGTCTCCTGCCTTCCGTTCCGGAACCCGGCGCGTACCGCGACCGGGACATCGGCCCGCTCGTGCGGCGGGCTCTTCTGGGAATTCGGATGCCGGCCGCGGCCGGCGCAACGGCGCTGCGCGCATGGCGCGCTCGCGCCGCCGCTCAGACGGCGCTGGTCAGGCCGCCGTCGACGAACAGCGTCTGGCCGTTCACGAAATCGGACGCGGCCGATGCGAGGAAGATCGCCGCCCCGCACAGCTCGTCGACGCGCCCCCAGCGGCCGGCCGGCGTGCGCTTGCACAGCCAGTCCGAGAACGCGGCATCGTCGACCAGCGCGCGGTTGAGTTCGGTTTCGAAATAGCCGGGCGCGAGGCCGTTCGCCTGGATGCCGTGGCGCGCCCAGTCGGCGCACATCCCTTTGGTCAGCATCCGCACCGCGCCCTTGGTCGCGGCATATGGAGCGATCGTGGGCCGCGCGAGCTCGCTCTGCACCGAGCAGATGTTGATGATCTTCCCGCGGCCGCGCGCGATCATGTGCCGCGCCACCGCCTGCGCGACGTTGAACACGCCGTCGAGGTTCACGCGCATCAGCGCCTGCCAGTCGTCGGGTTCGAATGCGTCGAGCGGCGCGCGGCGCTGGATGCCCGCGTTGTTCACGAGGATGTCGATCGCGCCGACGCGCGCCTCGAAATCGTCGATCGCCGCACGCACCTGCGCGTGCTCGGCGACGTCGAATACCGCGTAGTCGGCCGTGAAGCCTTCCTCGCGCAGGTGCCGCACGAGCGTCGCGGCCTTCTCCTCATTGCGATCGTTGATGACGATCGCCGCGCCGGCTTCGGCCAGCCCGCGGGCAAGCGTCAGCCCGATCCCGCGTCCGGAACCGGTAATCAGTGCGCGGCGGCCGTCGAGGCGGAACCGTTCGAGCGCGTGGGTCATGCGTGTCTCCTCGTGCCAGTCGAGCCGGCGGCCCATCGCGGCCGGTCTCGCGTTGACGGTATCTTCGGCCGCCGGCCGGGCACCGCGCCAATGGTCTTTTTTGATCCGGTTATCATGAAATCTGATTACCGCCCACGCCTGCCCGCCGCCCATGGAACTCAAGCAATTGCGCGCCTTCGTCACGCTCGCGGAAGAACTGCATTTCGGGCGCGCCGCGCAGCGCCTGTTCATCGTGCAGCCCGCGCTGAGCATGCAGATCAAGGCGCTCGAGGAAGAACTCGGCGCACGCCTGTTCGAGCGCGACCGCCACAAGGTCGAACTGAGCGAGACCGGGCGCGTGTTCCTGCCCGAGGCGCGTGCCACGCTGCAGCAGGCCGCGCGCGCGGAACAGATGGCGCGGCTGTCGAGCCGCGGCGAAATCGGCACGCTGCGGATCGCGTTCGTGTCGTCGGTGCTGCCCGCGCTGCTGCCGGCCGTGCTGCGCACGATGCGCGAGCGTTATCCGCTGATCACGCTCGAACTGAAGGACATGCCGACGCCCGACCAGGTCGCCGCGCTGCGCGACCGGCGGATCGATTTCGGGATGATCCGGCTGCCGGCCGCGTATGCGGGCGTCGACACGCGCGTGGTGCTCGAGGAAGGCTTCGTCGTCGCGCTGCCGCTCGACCATCCGCTCGCCGCGCACGACGCCATCCCGCCCGCCGCGCTGCGCGGCCAGCCCGCGTTCGTGCTCGCGCGCCGCTACGCGCCGGGCTTTCACGACGACATGCTGCTCGCGCTGAGCCGCGCGGGCACGACGCTCGAGATCGCGCAGGAGTTCGGGGAGTTCACGACGATGCTCGCGCTCGTCGCGGCGGGGATGGGAATCGGGCTGATGCCGGCGGAGGCTGCCAGCGCGCTGCCGCCGAACGTGCTCGCGCGGCCGCTCGACCTGGCCGGGCACCGCACCGGTATCGGCCTCGCATGGACCGATCTCGACAGCCCGCTGAAGCGCGCGTTCGTCGACGCGCTCGAACACGTGACGGCGAACGCCGGGCAATAAAAAACCCGGCCGGAAAACCGGGCCGGGCTCGTTCGCCACGCCGGCCGCCTTGCGGCGGCCGCGCAACGTGCGGGATTACTTCGCGTTCGCGAATGCGACAGCCGTATCCAGCATGCGGTTCGAGAAACCCCACTCGTTGTCGTACCAGCTCGACACCTTCACGAGGCGGCCCGACACCTTGGTCAGCGTTGCGTCGAACGTCGACGAAGCCGGGTTGTGGTTGAAGTCGATCGACACCAGCGGTGCGTCGTTGTAGCCGAGGATGCCCTTCAGCGCGCCTTCCGATGCTTCCTTCATGATCGCGTTGACTTCCTCGACCGTCGTGTCGCGCTTCGCGATGAACGACAGGTCGACGATCGACACGTTGATCGTCGGGACGCGGATCGCGTAACCGTCGAGCTTGCCGTTCAGTTCCGGCAGCACGAGGCCGACGGCCGAAGCGGCGCCCGTCTTCGTCGGGATCTGGCTGTGGGTAGCCGAACGCGCGCGGCGCAGGTCTTCGTGATAGACGTCCGTCAGCACCTGGTCGTTGGTGTAAGCGTGGATCGTCGTCATCAGGCCGGTTTCGAGGCCGATCTTGTCGTTCAGCGGCTTGACGAGCGGCGCGAGGCAGTTCGTCGTGCACGATGCGTTCGAGATGACGGTGTGCTCGGCCTTCAGCACGTCGTGGTTCACGCCGTAGACGATCGTCGCATCGACGTCCTTGCCGCCCGGTGCCGAGATGATGACCTTCTTCGCGCCGCCCTTCAGGTGCGCGCTCGCCTTTTCCTTCGTCGTGAAGAAGCCCGTGCATTCCATCACGACGTCGACGCCCAGCTCGCCCCACGGCAGTTCTGCCGGGTTGCGGTTCGCCAGCACGCGGATCTTGTCGCCGTTCACGACGAGGTAATCGCCGTCGACCGACACTTCGCCCGGGAACTTGCCGTGCGCGGTGTCGTACTGGGTCAGGTGCGCGTTGGTCTTCGCATCGCCCAGGTCGTTGATCGCGACGATCTCGAGATCGTGCTTCTTGCCGTTTTCATAGAACGCGCGCAGCGTGTTGCGGCCGATACGGCCGTAGCCGTTGATTGCGACGCGAATCGTCATGGTCTATCTCCTGATGGCTGAAAAAATTCGTTTCGTGCAGCTTCACGTGCGACGCGCGCGAGGGGCGGCGCGCGTCGCGTATGTCTTTAGGCCAGCACGGCCTTGGCGGTCTCGACGACGTGCTCGACGGTGAAGCCGAAGTACTTGAACAGTACGCCGGCCGGTGCCGATTCGCCGAACGTGTCGATCCCGACGACGCCGCCTTCGAGGCCGACGTACTTGTGCCAGAAGGCGGTCACGCCCGCTTCGATCGCGACACGGCGCACGCCGTGCGGCAGCACGCGTTCACGGTATTCGGCGTCCTGGCGGTCGAACACGTTGGTCGACGGCATCGACACGACGCGTGCCGCGATGCCTTGCTGCGCGAGCGGCTCGACGGCCTTCATCGCAAGTTCGACTTCCGAGCCCGTCGCGATCAGGATGATCTTGCGCGCGACGATCTCTTCGTCCCAGTCCTTCAGCACGTAGCCGCCCTTGTCGATGTTCGCGATCTGCGCATCGGTACGCGGGTTGAATGCCAGGTTCTGGCGGCTGAAGATCAGGCTCGACGGACGGTCGGCGGCGACCGCGTGGGTCCACGCGACGGCCGTCTCGACCGTGTCGGCCGGACGCCACACGTCGTGGTTCGGGATCAGGCGCAGGCTCGACACGTGCTCGATCGACTGGTGCGTCGGGCCGTCTTCGCCGAGGCCGATCGAATCGTGCGTGAACACGAAGATCGACGGCACCTTCATCAGCGCGGCCACGCGCAGCGCGTTGCGGCTGTAGTCGGAGAACGTCAGGAACGTGCCGCCGAACGGCTTGTGGCCGCCGTGCAGCGCGAGGCCGTTGATCGCGGCGCTCATGCCGAATTCGCGCACGCCGTAGTTGATGTGGTTGCCCAGCACGACGCCCGGGCCTTCCGGATTCGCGCGGACGGCCTTCGACGCCTTCCAGTTGGTCAGGTTCGAGCCGGTCAGGTCGGCCGAGCCGCCGAGCAGCTCCGGCAGCGCGGCAGCCAGCCCTTCGATCGCCTGCTGCGACGCCTTGCGGGTCGCAACCGTCTCGGCGCGCTCGTTCGCGCCGGCGATGATCGCCGCGGCCTTTTCAGCCCAGTCGGCCGGCAGCTTGTTGGCCATCCGACGCTCGAATTCGGCGGCTTCTGCCGGGAACTTCGCGCGATAGGCGGCGAACGTCGCGTCCCATTCGGTTTCGGCGCGCTTGCCCGCTTCCTTCGCATCCCATGCCGCGTAGACTTCCTGCGGGATCACGAACGGCTCCCACTTCCAGCCGAGCGCTTCGCGCGTCTTCGCGATTTCTTCCGCGCCGAGCGCCGCGCCGTGCACGTCGTGGCCGCCGGCCTTGGTCGCCGCGCCCTGGCCGATCACCGTCTTGCAGCAGATCAGCGTCGGCTTGTCCGACAGCTTCGCCTTCGCGATGGCCGCGTCGACCGCGTCGACGTCATGGCCGTTCACGTTCGGGATCACGTTCCAGCCGTAGGCTTCGAAGCGCTTCGGGGTGTCGTCGTGGAACCAGTTCACGACGTCGCCGTCGATCGAGATGCCGTTGTCGTCGTACAGCGCGATCAGCTTGTTCAGCTTCAGCGTGCCGGCGAGCGAGCAGGCTTCGTGCGAGATGCCTTCCATCAGGCAGCCGTCGCCGAGGAACACGTACGTGTGGTGATCGACGATCTTCGCGCCGTCACGGTTGAACTCGTCGGCCATCAGCGCTTCGCCGAGCGCCATGCCGACCGCGTTCGCGAGACCCTGGCCGAGCGGGCCGGTGGTCGTCTCGACGCCCGGCGTGATGCCGTATTCCGGGTGGCCCGGCGTCTTCGAGTGCAGCTGGCGGAAGTTCTTCAGTTCTTCCATCGGCAGGTCGTAGCCGGACAGGTGCAGCAGCGAGTACAGCAGCATCGAGCCATGGCCGTTCGACAGCACGAAGCGGTCGCGGTCCGCCCAGTGCGGGTTCGTCGGGTTGTGCTTCAGGTGGCGCGACCAGAGCGCGACGCCGATTTCGGCCATGCCCATCGGCATGCCGGGGTGGCCGGAGTTCGCTTGCTGGACGGCGTCCATCGCGAGCGCGCGGATCGCGTTGGCCATCAGGGTGGTGGAGGCGGGAGACGAAGTCGTCATGTCGAGTCCGGAGAACGAGTCGAGGAAACGGGGCACGGCGGCATCCGGAAGCTCGGGCGTCGATCGTTCCCGGCGCGCGGTGCGGCGCCTGACGGACGCGAAGCGGACGGAGCCTACGGACGAGGCTGCAAAGCTCGTCATTTTAACAGATGGCCTGACATTTCCCTTGTCGGCGCGTAGTGTTCCGGCACGGTTTTCCGTCAAACCGCCCGCCTCCTATAATTCAGACGTCGGAACTCCCTGCCCTGGCGGCCCGCCCGTGAGCACGACCCTTCTCTTTCATCCCACGCCCGACGCCGCGTACGGCTTCCCGAACGCCCGTCGGCTCGCGCACGTCGCGTCGCCGCACCAGCAGATCGAAGTCTGGGAAACGCCGCAGCTCGGCCGCCTGTTTACGCTCGACGGCCGGCCGATGACGTCGGTCGGCGACGAATACGTGTATCACGAGTGCATGACGCACCCGGCCGCGCTCGCGCATCCGTGCCCGAGGAAGGCGCTCGTGCTCGGCGGCGGCGACGGCGGCGCGGCGCGCCAGTTGCTCAAGCACGCATGCATCGAGCGGATCGTCGTCGCGGAGCTCGACGACGAGGTGGTCGGCATGGCGCGTCGTTATCTCGACGACGTGCACCAGGGCGCGCTCGACGATCCGCGCGTCGAGGTCGTGATCGGCGACGCCGCGCATTTCGTCACGTCGACCGTCGAACACTTCGATCTCGTCGTGTTCGACCTCACGCCGCCCGATTCGCCGGCGGCCGGCCTCTATACGCGCGAGTTCTACGCGCGACTCAAGCGGATCCTCACGCCGTGCGGCGCGATCTCGATGCACCTCGGCTCGCCGCTGTTCCACACGGCGCGCATCGCCGCGCTGCTCGACGACCTGCGCGCGAGCTTCTCGGTCGTCGATCCGTTGTCCGCGCACGTGCCGCTGTACGGCTCGCAGTGGCTGATGGCGATCGCGAGCGACACGCTCGACGCGGCCGCGCTGTTCGCGCACGACGTCGACGAACGGCTCGCCGCCCGCCGCGTCCAGGGTTTGCGTTACTACGACGCCCGGTTGCATGCGTCCCTCTTTGCCCTGCCGCGCGCGCTGCGCGATACACTGGGCGTTCGCCGCTGAGCGTCGGCGCGGCGCCTCGCTCCGCTTTCCCGTCGTGTCTTCGCAAAATGCGTGACGTGCGGCACGGGGCGAATCGCCCCGGACGCCGCGCCGCCCCCTGAACGAACGCCGAAGCATGGAATCAGCGCAAGCGCCGAAGCGCCCACACAGGAGATTTTCATGACCGATCCACGTCCGGCCAACGTGCCTTGGTTGACACCCTACCTGGCCGTACGCAACGCGCGCGCGGCCATCGATTTCTTCAAGGCCGCATTCGGCTTCGAGCTGCGCGACGTGCACGACGAGGACGGCGCGATCATGCACGTCGAGATGGCCTACCGCGGCCAGCTGATCGTGATGTTCGCGCCCGAGGGTGCGTTCGGCTCGACCGCACTCACGCCGAAGAGCGCGAACGCCACCGCGCCGCAGTCGTTCTACCTGTATGTCGACGACGTCGACGCCACCTGGCAGCGCGCGCTCGACGCGGGCGCGAAATCGCTGAGCCCGCCGCAGGATCAGTTCTGGGGCGACCGGTTCGCGCAGATCGAGGATCTCGACGGCTACCGATGGGCGCTCGGGTGCCGTCTCGACGCATGACCCCAACCGCTACACGCATGAACGAAGCCACCACCACCGCGGCCGTGCCGCGCTTTTTCGTCGACGCGGCACTGCGCGCCGACGCCACGCTCGCGTTGCCGGCCGATGTCGCGCGCCACGCGCAGGTGCTGCGCCTGCAGCCCGGCGACGTGCTCGCGCTGTTCGACGGCACCGGCGGCCAGTACCGCGCGCGGCTCGTCGAGATCGACAAGCGCAGCGCGCTCGCGCAGATCGACACGTTCGACCCGGCCGAAGCCGAGCCGCCTTATCGCGTGACGCTCGCACAAGGCATCGCCGGCGGCGACAAGATGGACTGGGTGATCGAGAAAGCCGTCGAGCTCGGCGTTGCCGCGGTCGTGCCGCTGTCGACCGCGCGCGGCGTCGTGAAGCTCGCCGGCGAGCGCGCGGACAAGCGCGTCGCGCACTGGCGCGGCGTCGTGCGCGCGTCGTGCGAACAATGCGGGCGCAACCGCGTGCCCGACGTCGCGCAGATCGCCGGCTTCAACGCGTGGCTCGATACGCTG
>NZ_QOBB01000147.1:0-18454 GCF_024704855.1 Burkholderia sp. HAN2018
GGCGCAGGTCGCGGACGAAGCGCAACCGGCCGCCGCGCGGCGACGGCGAGACGGCGCGCACGCGCGCGCCGCATACGGGATTCGCATGTCTCCCCCACCCAGATGGATTCGGCCTGTCAGCGGCCGTGTCCAAAGATCTTATGAAACCTTTTATTGGTATTCAAGTGGTATCAATCTGGCGCTAAATTGGCATCGGCGTGTCCGGCCTGCCCGGCGTGTCGGAGCGAAAAAAAAACCTCGCGCGAGGCGAGGTTCCTTCCGGGCGGCGGCCGGCCGATCGGCCGAACGCGTCAGTTGCGGGTTACGCGTGCTTCCTGCGTCTTCTGCCGTGCTTCGAGCCACATCGCATTGACGATGCCGAACGACAGCGCGACGCCGATACCGAGAATCCAGCTGAAATACCACATGATCCGACTCCTTGCGAAACGGGGGGCGGCGGGGCGCCAGCGCGCCCCGGCCGGGTTCAATACATCGAATGCGTGTTCTCTTCGAGCACCTCGCGCGTGACCTTGCCGCGCATCACGCGATACACCCAGCTCGTGTAGAGCAGGATGAGCGGCAGGAACACGATCACCGCGAACAGCATCACCTGCAGCGTCATGTGGCTCGACGTCGAATCCCACACGGTCAGGCTGCTCCTCGGGTCGAGCGACGACGGCATGATGAACGGGAACATCGAGAAGCCGGCGGTCAGGATCACGCCGACGATCATCAGCCCCGTGCAGAAGAAGGCCGTCTTCTCCTGCTTCGAGCCGGCGAGCAGCATCGCCAGCAGGCCGCCCGCGATCCCGACGACGGGCGCCGCGATCATCCACGGGAATTCGCCGTAGTTCGCGAGCCACAGGCCCGAGCCCGCGGCGACGTCCTTGAGCAGCGGGTTCGCGACCGTATCGGTCGGCGCGGCGTGCGTGATGTGGAAGCCGCCGATGGTCGACGCGATCAGCACGCCGGCCAGCACGAACAGCACGACCGCGAGGAACGACGCCACGCGCAGCGCGACCGACGCGCGGCGCGCGATCACGCCTTCCGTCTTCATCTTGATGAAGGCCGCACCGTGCGCGACGAGCATCGTGAGGCTGACGAGCCCGCACAGCAGCGCGAACGGGTTCAGCAACGCCCAGAAGCCGCCGTAGTAGGTCACGCGCAGGTCGCTGTCGAACTTGAACGGCACGCCTTGCAGCAGGTTGCCGAACGCGACGCCGAACACGAGCGCCGGCACGAAACCGCCGACGAACAGGCCCCAGTCCCAGCCCGCGCGCCAGCGCGGGTCAGGGCGCTTGCTGCGGTAGTCGAAGCCCACCGGCCGGAAGAACAACGCGAACAGCACGAGCAGCATCGCGAAGTAGAAGCCGGAGAACGACGCCGCGTAGACGAGCGGCCAGGCCGCGAACATCGCGCCGCCGGCCGTGATCAGCCACACCTGGTTGCCTTCCCACGTCGCACCGACGGTGTTGACGATGATGCGGCGTTCCTCGTCGGTCTTGCCGAGGAACGGCAGCAGCGCGGTCGCGCCCATGTCGAAGCCGTCGGTGACGGCGAAGCCGATCAGCAGCACGCCGACGAGCAGCCACCAGATCAGCTTGAGAGTTGCATAGTCCATAGCGATTCCTTGTTCCGTTTCGGGTGCGTGCTCAGGCCGTGGCGCGCTCGCTGGCGGCCGCGAGTTCGTGGTGATAGCGGCCGGTGTGCAGCGACGACGGGCCGAGGCGCGCGTACTTGAACATCAGCTTGATCTCGATGACGAACAGCGCGGTGTAGAACGCGATGAAACCGGCGAGGCTCAGGTACAGGTCCGTCGACGTCAGGCTGGACGCGGACAGATGCGTCGGCAGGATGCCCGCGATCGTCCACGGCTGGCGGCCGAGCTCGGCGACGACCCAGCCGAATTCCGCGGCGAGCCACGGCAGCGGGATCGCCCACACCGCATAACGCAGGAACCAGCGGCGGTTGTCCTGCAGCAGCTGCCGGCGCGCGCAGAGCCAGAACGCGGCGACGAAGGTCGCGAGGAACAGGAAGCCGAGGAACACCATGATCCGGAACGAGAAGAACACGGGCGCGACCGGCGGGATCGTCTTCTTCGCGGCGGCCTTGATCTGCTCCGGCGTCGCATCGACCACGTTCGGCGTGAACTGCTTGAGCATCAATCCGTAGCCGAGATACTGCTTGTGCTGGTCGAACAGTGCGCGGGTCGCATCGCTCGTGTCGCCTTCCTTGATCTTCTGCAAGGCGCCGTACGCGACCATCCCGCTCTGGATGTGCTCCTCGCTGCGCTTCGCGAGTTCGCGCAGGCCGATCACCGGCTCGTCGATCGAGCGCGTCGCGATCAGGCCGAGCGCGTACGGGATCTTGATCGCGTAGTCGGTGCGCTCTTCCTTCTGGTTCGGGATGCCGATCAGCGTGAACGAGGCCGGCGCCGGCTGGGTTTCCCATTCCGATTCGATCGCGGCGAGCTTCATCTTCTGCACTTCGCCGGTCGTATAGCCCGACTCGTCGCCGAGCACGATCACGCAAAGCGTCGACGCGAGACCGAAGCCGGCCGCGACCGCGAACGAGCGCAGCGCGAAGTCGGTGTCGCGCTTCTTCAGCAGGTACCACGACGAGATGCCGAGCACGAACATCGCGGCCGTCACGTAGCCGGCCGACACGGTGTGCACGAACTTCACCTGCGCGACCGGGTTGAACAGCACGTCGAACAGGTTCGTCAGCTCCATGCGCATCGTCTGGTAGTTGAACTCGGCGCCGACCGGGTTGTTCATCCAGCCGTTCGCGACGAGGATCCACAGCGCGGACAGGTTCGAGCCCAGCGCGACGAGGAACGTGACCATCAGGTGCTTGACCTTCGACAGGCGGTTCCAGCCGAAGAAGAACAGGCCGACGAACGTCGATTCGAGGAAGAACGCCATCAGGCCTTCGACCGCGAGCGGCACGCCGAAGATGTCGCCGACATAGTGCGAGTAGTACGACCAGTTCGTGCCGAACTGGAATTCGAGCGTGATGCCGGTCGTCACGCCCATCGCGAAGTTGATCCCGAACAGCTTGCCCCAGAACTGGGTCATGTCCTTGTAGACCTGTTTGCCGGTCATCACGTAGACGGCTTCCATGATGACGAGCAGCCAGGACAGGCCGAGCGTCAGCGGCACGAACAGGAAGTGGTAGAGCGCCGTGATGCCGAACTGCAGACGCGACAGATCGACGACTTCGCTACTTATCATGGTGGTCTCCCTCGGTGGGTGCAGGCGCCGGCACCGAGAGCAGCTTCTCGGCGACGGCGGCAGGCGGAAGCGACATGTGCTCGGCCTGCGGATGATTGAAGAATGCGTATTTGAGCGACATCAGGAGGATCAGCTTGACGATCAGCACCAGGCTGATGTCGCGGGCGAGGGTCGGGCCGCGTGCCCATGCGGCGATGCGCGCACGCCAGCCGATCGTGCCGGCCGGCCGCGGGGGAGGCGGCGCAGGCTCTTTATTGATCGAGATCAAGGCGATTATCCTGAATCGATTTACGTCGGATTGGGGGCGACTTTACGTCGGATTTATGACGGCCGTGAAGCTGTTTTAATCCTTTTGCGCCTGACATGCCAATTTTAAAAGGACTGCTTTCCGATGCCGAGTGCTGCGCTGCGGCAGACCGTCGCGAAACACGGGTCGAAACTTGAGGCAGATCAAGGTTATGCGGAAGGGGCCCGCGAACCGTCCAATACCTGATTAAACAGGTCAATTGATCGACGGAGAAATGAGCGAAGAAGCGGGTGGAGAAGCGAGGGATAAACCGGCTAAAAACCGGTGAAAAAGTCGGGCGAAAAAAAACCGCTGCCGGTCAGGCAGCGGTTTTCGATGAAGCTTTCCGAATCGCCGGTATTTATGCGTATTCGGCGAGGGCGGTGCGCATCTTCTTCATCGCGCTCGCCTCGATCTGGCGGATGCGTTCCGCCGACACGCCGAACTCGGCGGCGAGATCGTGCAGCGTCGAGCCGCCCGAGCCGTCGTCGTCGACATGCAGCCAGCGTGCCTCGATGATGCGGCGGCTGCGCGCGTCGAGCGCGTCGAGTGCCTGCGCGATGCCGTCCGTCTGCAGCGAGTCGCGCTGACGCGCGGCGAGCACGGCGGTCGGTTCGTTGTGCGAGTCGGCCAGGTAGGCGATCGGTGCGTACGACTCCTCGCCGTCTTCGACCTGCCCTTCGAGCGCGATATCGCCGCCCGACAGGCGCGTTTCCATTTCGGTCACGTCTTCGCGCTTGACGTTGAGCTCTTGTGCGAGGCCGTCGATTTCCTCGGGCGTCATCGCCTGCATGCTCTTCTTGTGGCTGCGCAGGTTGAAGAACAGCTTGCGCTGCGCCTTCGTCGTCGCGACCTTCACCATGCGCCAGTTGCGCAGGATGTACTCGTGGATCTCGGCCTTGATCCAGTGGATCGCGTACGACACGAGACGAACGTTCTGGGCCGGATCGAAGCGCTTCACGGCCTTCATCAGGCCGATGTTGCCTTCCTGGATCAGGTCGCCGTGCGGCAGGCCGTACCCGAGATAGTTGCGCGCGATCGACACGACGAGCCGCAGGTGCGACAGCACGAGGCGGCGTGCCGAGTCGAGATTGTTGCTTTCGCGGAATTCGGTCGCGTACTGGCGTTCCTCTTCTGCCGTCAGCAGCGGAATGCGATTGACGGCCTGGATATACGCGTCGATGTTGCCAAGCTGGCCCGGCAACATCGATTGAGCTGCGAGCGCCAGCGAGCCTGCCGATTCGGCCTTGGCCGGCGCCGGGCTCAGGGTGTTCGGGAGGGTCAGGGCGTTGCTCACTAAAAACTCCTTTGGAATCAGGGACAAACCCCCGGTCTCGAATGAGATTCCGTGGGGCATCTTAGCACTCCCGCAAGCTGAGTGCTAATTCCTTAGAGCAAGCGTGGGCATCGGAGTTCCCGTTTTTCTATCGAGTTAGTCGAGTCGATAGTCTATTCTGCGACAGGGGAGGCGACGCGAAGTTCCGTAAGCCGTTGTTTCAGATGGTAATCAGTAGACGATTTCAATTTTTGTTGTTTTGGAAGGAAGCCATTTCGCTTCGTGATGCCGATCCGAAAAGTCCTTTACCATACCATTCACTTCGCTCGAGCCGGCCGAAGCGGCAGGTTCCATTCAACCCACAAAGTTGGAGTGTCAGATGAACAATAAGAAGAATCGCCGGCCCCGCAGCAGGCTTGTCCTGCACGCGATGCTGGCGGCGTCCCTTCTGGGAGGATCGGGTGCGGCATTCGCGGATCGATGGGGGATTCAGGCGGGCGGCGGTTTTTCGGATCGCCACGGGGTCGACAAGGGCGATCTCGGCGTGGTGTGGGATCCGGGCTGGAACTGGTGGGAAATGGGCGGTTGGCACTTCGCGTTCGTCGTGGAAGGGCACGCCGGCTACTGGCACACGGGCGGCAACGTTCACGGCAGCATCGGCGAATTCGGCGTGACGCCGTTGTTCCGCTTCATCAAGAGCGCCGGGGAGATTCGCCCGTTCATCGAGGCTGGCGGCGGCGTCCGGCTGCTGACGCACCCGACGATCTCGGATCATTTCTCGCTGGGGACCGCGTTCCAGTTCTCGCCGACCGCGGGGGTGGGCGTGCAGTTCGGCCAACGGCAACAGTATCAGGTCGGCTACCGTT
Source organism: Burkholderia sp. HAN2018 (assembly GCF_024704855.1). Taxonomy (NCBI): domain Bacteria; kingdom Pseudomonadati; phylum Pseudomonadota; class Betaproteobacteria; order Burkholderiales; family Burkholderiaceae; genus Burkholderia; species Burkholderia sp. HAN2018. The sequence goes on from NZ_QOBB01000147.1 coordinate 5,641, forward strand.
TTGAACATGTGTCTAACGCGGGTATCAAAGAGCCGAATCCTGGTATAAATTTCCACCAGTTCTACGTGCAGTACAACTTCTGATCCGCACGCCCGCGCACGGCGTGCGCGTTGCCGAGGAGTCAGGCGATGGCGAAGGTGATCGATGCGATCCGCGCGCTCGAGCGCGATCGGTTCCGGGCGATGGTGGACGGCGACGGCGAGGCGCTCGGCGCGCTTTTGTCGGACAAGGTGTTCTTCGTGCACACCAACGGCAAACGCGAAACCAAGCAGCAGTTCATCGACGCCATCGTCGCCGGCCGCCGCCGCTATCGCCAGATCGAAATCCAGTCGCAGGACGTGCTGCCCGTCGGCGATGAAACCTGCGTCGTCACCGGGCGTGCGTTGATCGAGATGGAAACGAACAACGGCGGCCTGGTCTTCCCGATTGCGTATACCTCCGTCCACACCCACGAACAGGGCCGCTGGAGCCTGTTCGCGTGGCAGGCGACGCGGTGCGCGACTGAGACATGAGCGCGCGTGGCGCCCGTTTTCATGTCCCGATCGAAGCGGCCTTCTGGGCCGCTTTTTGCTGCCTCGTGCGGCGCGGATCGCGCGGCGCACGAGCGGTCACGCACCGCTCGCTGACGTTTGAACCCTGAAACGGAACCGGCCGTCAGGCCGCCGCGCGGCGATCCGCGCAGTGCCAGGCCGAGCGGTTGATCGCGCTGACGAGCGCATCGAGCGCGGCGCCCGCCGCATCGGCGTGCAGGCCGACGCCGTGCCGCAGCGGCGCATCGCCGACCCGGCAACCCACCGATACCGCGATCCGCCCGTCCGTCGTGCGCGCGTGTTCGCACGAAGCAATGTCGATCGCGACGCCGGCGGCGGCCGCGAATGCCGCGGCCAAACGTCGCACGGCATCGTCGGGTGCGATATCCGCCGCGGGCGCCGTCGCGATTTCGCGGTTCCGCCAGCGCGCGCCGTTGCCGTGGCGCGCGGCCGGGCCGTCGGTGTCGAAGAATTCGCGCGCGAACAGCGCGCAGATCGCGTCGCCCGTCACTTCCTCTCCCGACGCGTCGGCAAGCGTCTGCACCGCGTGGCTGAATTCGATCTGCACGCGCCGCGTCGGCGTGAAGCCCATTCCGCGTTCGAGCAGGAACGTCGCGCCGCCCTTGCCGGACTGGCTGTTGACGCGGATCACCGCGTCGTAGCTGCGGCCGAGGTCGGCCGGGTCGATCGGCAGGTACGGCACTTCCCACGGCGCGTCGGGGCGCTGCTGCGCGAAGCCCTTGCGGATCGCGTCCTGGTGCGAACCGGAGAACGCGGTGAACACGAGGTCGCCCGCGTACGGGTGGCGCGGATGCACCGGAATCTGGTTGCAGCGTTCGACGACGCGGCGCACCGCGTCGATGTCGGAGAAATCGAGGCCCGGATCGATGCCTTGCGTGTAGAGATTCAGCGCGAGCGTGACGAGATCGACGTTGCCGGTACGCTCGCCGTTGCCGAACAGGCAACCCTCGATGCGGTCGGCGCCCGCGAGCAGCGCGAGCTCGGCCGCCGCGACCGCCGTGCCGCGGTCGTTGTGCGGATGCACGGACAGCACAATGCTGTCGCGATACGCGAGGTTGCGGTCCATCCATTCGATCTGGTCGGCGAACACGTTCGGGCTCGCGGCTTCGACGGTGGCCGGCAGGTTGACGATCATCTTGTGGTCGCGGGTCGGGCGCCAGGTTTGCGCGACCGCGTCGCAGATCTCGCGTGCGAACGTCAGCTCGGTCATGCTGAAGGTTTCCGGCGAGTACTGGAAGGTCCACTGCGTGTCGGGGCGCGCGGCGGCGTGCTCCTTGATGATGCGCGTGCCGTCGATCGCGAGCGCCTTCACGTCGGCCTTCGACATCCCGAACACGATGCGGCGGAACGACGGGCAGACCGCGTTGTACAGGTGCACGATCGCGCGCGGCACGCCTTCGAGCGCGTCGAACGTGCGTGCGATCAGGTCTTCGCGCGCCTGCACGAGCACTTCGATCGTCACGTCGTCGGGAATCCGCTTGTCGTCGATCAGCTTGCGGACGAAATCGAAGTCGGTTTGCGACGCCGACGGAAAACCGACTTCGATCTCCTTGAATCCGATCGCGACCAGCATCTCGAAGAATTCGAGCTTCTGCTCGATGCTCATCGGCTCGATCAGCGACTGGTTGCCGTCGCGCAGGTCGGTGCTCATCCAGACGGGCGCGCGCTCGATGGTGCGCGACGGCCATTTGCGGCCATTGAGACGGACGGGCTCGAACGGACGGTACTTGTCTTGCGGATTGCGCTGCATCTTCTGGACCTCGGGTCTCAAGTCGCGAGCGAAGACGGGCGGCATGGGCGACGGTTGGCGCTGCCTCGCTCCGCGGCACGTGAGCGCGCTGCGGATGCGGATGATCTTCGCGAATCGGCCGACGGATAGACGGACGAATGCTGACGACTTCGGGTTGTAAAAACTGCGAGAGGGGTACTGCGAGGAACTGCTGGGAGGGACCGTGCGGACAGCACACGGCGCTACGACAGCCTTAGGCTAGTCGTAGCGATAGCGGCCGCGCTAGGCGGCCGGAGGTAATTCGGAGGGTGTTCGGAAAGGAACGCATGACGGCAACTCTATGCCAGGATGCGCCCGCGTGTCAAATGCCTGGCGCGCGGGGCCGGTTCGCGGGCGTGCCGTCAGCGCGCGATGCGGGTGATCTGCACGATCGTCGCGACCTGGCGGGCGACGGTGTCGGGCACCGGCACCTCGCCGCGCAATACGGCGTCCGTCCACGCGGCCGTCGTGGCCGCATCGCGCGATTCGGGCAGGGCGACGGGGGGCGCTTCGGTCGACGAGCGCTCGGCCTCGATCAGCGTGTCGCACACGCCGTCGTGCAACCAGTCGACCTGCACCTGGCGCCGCGTGTCGGCAACGGCTTCGCCCTCGGTGCCGCGCGCGAGCAGCGCGCCGCCGAGCGCGGCGTCGGGATGGTCGCGGAACAGCTGCGCGAGGCTGTCGCGGTACGGCGGGTGCGTGTAGTTGACGAGCCGCAGGCCGGCCGGTGCGAATGGCTGCAGGATCTTCACGAGCGTGTGCGTCGAATTGCGCACGCCGAGCACGCGGCGCATCGACAGCAGGCGCGCGATGCGCGGCGCCAGCACCTCGATTGACGCGAACGCGACGCGGCGCTCGGCAAGCGTGTCCTCGATCGCATCGTGCGACGCCGACGGCGCAAGCGACAGCGCCGAGAAGATCTCGGCGCTCGTCACGCGGCCCGGATCCTGCTCGACACCATGCACGAGCACCGGCACGCCTTCGCGCGCGAGCAGCAGTGCGAGCAGCGGCACGAGGTTCGGCTGCTTGCGCGCGCCGTTGTAGCTCGGGATCGCGACGGGGCGGAACGCCGCGTCCTGTACGTGCACGGGCTCGAACGACGCCTGCGCGGCGGCGAGCATCGCGGCCAGCTCGTCGGCGGATTCGCCCTTCAGCCGATAGGCGATCAGGATCGCGCCGAGTTCGACATCCGACACGCGCGCGTCGAGCATCGCGCGATAGAGCTCGAACGTGTCCTCGGCGGACAGTGCGCGTGCGCCGTTCGGGCCGCGGCCGATTTCCTTGATGAAGCGGGCGCACGGGAACGGAACGGCGGCGGGATCGTGGGAAGCGGTCATCGGGGCGTGGGGCGGGCGGCCGGCATCGGGCCGCGCTGTGAGCGGTGAGGAATGCCCGAGTATCGCACGGGCGCGGACGACGCAAGCAAGGGGGGCGCATCGCGGCGCGCTACACTCTGCTTCCCGGCGGTGCGCGCGCCGGCTGCGCCGCGCCCGTGCCGTTGCCGGCCGAATACGACTACGAGAGACATCCCATGAAGCTTTACAGCTATTTCCGCAGTTCCGCGTCGTACCGCGTGCGGATCGCCCTGAACCTGAAGCAGCTGCCGTTCGACTATGTTCCCGTGCACATGCTGCGTGACGGCGGCGAGCAACTGAAGGACGCGTACCGCGCGCTGAATCCGGACGCGGTCGTGCCGACGCTGACCGACGGCGACGCGACGCTGCAGCAGTCGCTCGCGATCATCGAATATCTCGAGGAAACCCATCCGGAACCGGCGCTGCTGCCAAAGCAGCCCGTCGATCGCGCCTATGTGCGTGCGGTCGCGCTGCAGATCGCGTGCGAAATCCATCCGCTCAACAACCTGCGCGTGCTGAAGTACCTGAAGCACACGCTGAAGGTGCCCGAAGAAGCGAAGAACGCGTGGTACCGGCACTGGATCGAGGCGGGCTTCGAATCGCTCGAGACCCGTCTCGCGAGCGATCCGCGCACCGGCAAGCTGTGTTTCGGCGACACGCCGACACTCGCCGACGTGTGCCTCGTGCCGCAGGTGTTCAACGCGAACCGCTTCTCGATCGACACGACGCGCTATCCGACGATCCAGCGGATCGTCGACCACGCGTCGACGCTCGAGGCGTTCAAGGCCGCCGAGCCCGGCGCGCAGCCCGACGCCGAATGAGCGCGGTGCGCCCGGCATGCATGACCGGGCGCGCATGAAAAAGGGCGCCCGAAGGCGCCCCGTGCGATGCGTGCCGGCGGTGTTCAGCCGAGCAGCGCGTCCGCGAATTCGACCGCGCTGAACGGCTGCAGATCCTCGACCTTCTCGCCGACGCCGATGAAGTAGACCGGCACCGGGCGCTGCCGCGCGATCGCGGCGAGAATCCCGCCCTTCGCGGTACCGTCGAGCTTCGTGACGATGAGGCCGGTGAGGCCGAGCGCGTCGTCGAATGCCTTGACCTGCGTGAGCGCGTTCTGGCCGGTGTTCGCGTCGATCACCAGCAGCACTTCGTGCGGCGCGCCGTCGTGCGCCTTCGAGATCACGCGCTTCACCTTCTTCAGCTCTTCCATCAGGTGGAGCTGCGTCGGCAGGCGGCCGGCCGTGTCGGCCATCATCACGTCGATCTTGCGCGCGCGCGCGGCGCTGACCGCGTCGAAGATCACCGCGGCCGGATCGCCGCTTTCCTGCTGCACGACCGTCACGTTGTTGCGCTCGCCCCAGACCGCCAGCTGTTCGCGCGCGGCCGCGCGGAACGTGTCGCCCGCGGCCAGCAGCACCGACTGGTCGAAGCTCTGCAGATGCTTTGCGAGCTTGCCGATGCTGGTCGTCTTGCCCGCACCGTTCACGCCGGTAATCATCATCACGAGCGGTTGCGCGCGGCCGAGCATCAGCGACTTCTCGAGCGGCGTCAGCAACTCGACGAGCAGGTCGTGCAGCGCGGCCTTCACCTGCTGCGGGTCGGTCAGGCGACCCGCGCGCACCTTTTCGCGTAGCGCGCCGAGCAGGTACTCGGTCGCGTCGACGCCCGCGTCGGACATCAGCAGCGCGGTTTCGAGCTCCTCGTACAGATCCTCGTCGATCTTCGTGTTGACGAAGACGCCGGTGATGCTCGAGCCCGTCTTGGCGAGCCCCGTTTTCAGGCGGGCGAGCCACGATTTCTTCGCGGTGGCGTCCTGCAGCGGCGGCGGAACGATTTCGACCGTCTCGACGACTTCGTCGCGCCCGTCGTTGGTCGGCGTGACCGTCATCACGACGGCCGGCGCGGCCGGTTGCGCGGGCGCTTGCGGCACTTCGGCCGCAGGCGGGGCCTCGACTGCGGGCGCATCGGACGGTTCGTCCGTTTGCTGCGCGTCGGCCGATTGCGATTCCGCCGGATCGGGCTCCTGCGTTTTCTTGAATCGTTTGAAGAAGCTGAACATGGTCTGACGTCGGGAAGAGGGCGGGCCGCCGCCGGAAGCGGGGCACCGGACGGGCCGTCCTGCGTTCGCGCGGGCGCGGCGCACGGCGGCCGAAACCGTGCATTTTATCAGTGCGGCGTGGCGCTCGCGTCAGTGCGCGCCGCCGCTGTGGTAACGTGCGCCTGTTTGGCGGTGCGCCCCTGCGCGCGCCCGGTCCCTTCGTCGTCGATATTCCGTATGTCCCGTTCCTCTTCCGGCCGCCAGGCGGCCCCCTCCAGCCGCGGCAAGCCGCACACGATCCGCATCATCGGCGGCGACTGGAAACGCACGCCGCTCGCGGTGCTCGATCTCGACGGCCTGCGGCCGACGCCCGATCGCGTGCGCGAAACGCTGTTCAACTGGCTCGGCCAGGATCTCGAAGGCCGGCGTTGCCTCGACCTGTTCGCGGGCACGGGCGCGCTCGGTTTCGAGGCCGCGTCGCGCGGCGCGGCGAGCGTCGTGATGGTCGAGCGCCATCCGCGCGCCGCGCAGCAGCTGCGTGCGATCAAGGACAAGCTCGGCGCGCGTGCGGTCGAGGTCGCGGAGGCGGACGCGTTGCGGCTCGCGGCCGGGCTCACGCCGGGCGCGTTCGACGTCGTGTTTCTCGATCCGCCGTTCGGCGAACCGGCTGTGCTCGATCGCGCGGTCGCGCTGGCGGCGCCGCTCGTCGCGGCGGGCGGCGCGCTGTACGTCGAAACGGGGGCGGAACTCGACCCGGCCGCGCACGATGCGCTCGCGGGCTGGGAGGTGGTGAAGCACGGCAAGGCCGGTGCGGTTCACTATCATTTGCTGCGGCGCGAAAATGATGAATAATGCGCGTTCCATACGAGGCGGCGCGCTGCAAAGGCGACGCATGCCCATCTCGGCAGTCGCGTGCGCATGGCACCGCTGCCATCCCGTTTGCGTGATGACAGGAGGAGCGACATGGTAGTCGCCGTGTATCCCGGTACGTTCGATCCGCTGACGCGCGGGCACGAAGACCTCGTGCGGCGTGCGTCGAGCATTTTTGATACGCTGGTGGTCGGTGTGGCCGACAGCCGCGCGAAAAAGCCGTTCTTCTCGCTGGAAGAACGTCTGACGATTGCGAACGAGGTGCTCGGCCATTACCCGAACGTGAAGGTGATGAGTTTCACCGGCCTCCTGAAGGACTTCGTCCGCACCAACAACGCACGCGTGATCGTGCGCGGCCTGCGAGCCGTGTCCGATTTCGAATATGAGTTCCAGATGGCGGGGATGAACCGCTATCTGTTGCCCGACGTCGAGACGATGTTCATGACGCCGTCCGACCAGTACCAGTTCATCTCGGGCACGATCGTGCGCGAAATCGCGCAGTTGGGCGGTGATGTCAGCAAGTTCGTGTTCCCGTCCGTCGAGAAGTGGCTGACCGAGAAAGTGACGGCGATGGGAGGCCCTGCCGCGTGACGCGGCGCCGGCCGGTTTCGTCGCGAAGCCGGCCACCGGCCTGAAGAAGTGAGATCAGTATGGCTTTGATGATTACCGACGAGTGCATCAATTGCGACGTGTGCGAGCCCGAGTGCCCGAACGGCGCGATTTCGATGGGCCCGGACATCTACGTGATCGACCCGAACAAGTGCACCGAGTGCGTCGGCCATTTCGACGAACCGCAGTGCCAGCAGGTGTGTCCGGTCGAATGCATTCCGCGCGATCCGCAGCATGACGAATCGCACGCGCAATTGATGGAGAAGTATCACGCGTTGATCGCCGTGAAAGGCGACGACGCGTCGTGACCCCGCGGTGACGCGCGCGCCCGGGTTCTTCGGCACGCGCGTTACGCATCCGGATCGGCGCCGCCTGGCGCCGATTCCTTCATGTCAGGCCAGCAGCTCGCGCAACGCCGCGACGAGCGCATCGCATTCGGCATCGATGCCGACGGTGATGCGCAGGTGCTGGTCGATTCGCGGCAGCCCGAAGTGCCGCACGAAAATTTCCCGTTCCTTCAGTTTGGCCGCGATGGCGCCCGCGTCGTGCGCGGGATGGCGCGCGAACACGAAATTCGCGGCCGACGGCACGACGTCGAAGCCGAGCGTGTCGAGCGCGTGCGTGAGCCGCGTCCGGCTATCGATCACGCGCCGGCAGGTTGCGCTGAAATAATCGGTGTCTTCGTACGCCGCCTGCGCGGCGACTTGCGCGAGCCGGTCGAGCGGGTACGAGTTGAAGCTGTCCTTCACGCGGTTCAGCGCGTCGATCAGCGCGGCATCGCCGAATGCGAAACCGACGCGCATGCCCGCGAGCGAGCGCGCCTTCGACGTCGTGTGCACGACGAGCAGGTTCGGGTAGCGGTCGATCAGCGCAATCGCGGACTGCGCGCCGAAGTCGACATAGGCTTCGTCGATCACGACGACCGACGACGGATTCGCGGCCGCAATCCGCTCGACATCCGCGAGCGGCAGCGCGCGCCCGGTCGGCGCGTTCGGGTTCGGAAACAGCACGCCGCCGGCGTCGTCGAGATAGTCGTCGACGCGGATCGAGAAGTCATCCGCGAGCGGCACGACCGTCGTCTCGACGCCGTACAGGCGTGCATAGGTCGGATAGAAGCTGTACGTGATGTCGGGGAAGCGCAGCGGCCGGTCGTGCTTGAGCAGCGCCTGGAATGTGTGCGCGAGCACCTCGTCCGAGCCGTTGCCGACGAACACCTGCTCGGGCTGGATGCGGTGATGGGCCGCGACCGTCTCGCGCAGCGCGCGCGCAACCGGGTCCGGATAGCGGCGCAGCGTGTCGCCGGTCACGCCGAGTTCGCGTGCGATCGCCGCGACGACGCGCGGCGACGGCGGATAGGGATTCTCGTTGGTGTTCAGCTTGACCGGGTGTGCGAGCGCGGGCTGCTCGCCCGGCACGTAAGGCACGAGTTGCTGAACGACGTCGCTCCAGTAACGGCTCACCGCTTGGCTCCTGTCGGGCAAAGCGACCAGATTACCGCAAGTATGCGCAGGATGGGGCGGGCGGGGCCGCCCGGCGACGCCGGGCGGCGCGATGGATCGTCGCGGGGCGCTGCGGTCAGTTGCGATGCAGCTGCATCGTCGCGCGGTCAAGTTCGCCCTTGACGACCATCGGCATCACGGCGAGCGCGCGCTCGATCGACGCGTCGATCACGTCCTGCTCCTCGCGGCGCGGCGGCTTCAGCACGAAGTTCGCGACATCGGGCTTCGCGCCGGCGCGGGCGCTTTCCGGAATCAGGTCGCGCGGATGGCCGATGCCGATTCGCAGCCGCCAGTACTGTTGCGACGACAGGTGTGCGGTGATGTCTTTCAGGCCGTTGTGGCCGCCACTGCCGCCGCCGAGCTTCAGCTTCACGGTGCCGGGCGGCAGGTCGAGCTCGTCGTGTGCGACGAGGATCTGGTCGGGCAGGATCTTGAAGAACTGCGCGAGCGCGACGACCGACTGGCCGGAGCGGTTCATGTAGGTTTGCGGCTCGAGCAGGTGGACTTCCTCACCGTGCAGGCGCGCTTTCGCGTAGAAGCCATGGAAGCGGCGTTCGTCGCGCAGCGTCGCGCCTGCTTCGCGGGCGAGCTGGTCGATCAGCCAGAAGCCGGCGTTGTGGCGCGTCGCAGTGTATTCCGCCCCGGGATTGCCGAGGCCGACGATCAATTTGATCATGACGTTTCGAAGGCGGCAGCCGCCGCCTGGGCGCAGAAAAAGAAAAACCCGCCGGGCAAGCCGCGGCGGGTTGCGTCGACCGTTTCGTGAAACGGATCGATGGGGCGCGTAGGCGGCCGCTTAGGCAGCCGGCGTTTCGCCTTCGGCTGCGTCCGACACGGCACCAGCCGGGACCGTCGCCGATGCGACAACCGGGTTTTCCGCGTCGACGTGCGCGACCAGCGCGACGCCCTTCGGCAGTGCGATGTCCTTCGCGTGCAGCGATTGACCGGCTTCGATCTTCGACAGGTCGACTTCGAGGAACTCCGGCAGGTCAGCCGGCAGGCACTCGATTTCGATTTCCGTCGCGACGTGCGAAACGACCGCGCTCGACAGCTTCACGGCCGGGCTGATTTCAGCGTTCAGGAAGTGCAGCGGAGCCTTCGTGTGCAGCTTCTTCTTCGCGTCAACGCGCTGGAAGTCCACGTGCAGCACCAGTTGCTTGAACGGGTGGTATTGCACGTCGCGCAGCAGAACCTGTTGCGACTGGCCAGCCACTTCGAGGTCGAGGATCGACGAGTGGAAAGCTTCCTTCTTCAGGGCGTGCCACAGGGCGTTGTGATCGAGTTCGATCTTTTGCGGGGCTGCTTCGCCACCGTAAACGATACCCGTGGTCTTACCGGCGTTGCGCAGGCGGCGGCTCGCACCCGTACCTTGCTGTTGGCGCTCGAAAGCGACGACTTTCATATGATTCTCCAATGGCTGCCCGCGACCAGGCAGTAAAACGGGGCCGTCAAATGTCGGCCCCCGATGAAGCGGACGGGGTTTCGTCTATCCCGTCCGATTGTGCAAAAAGCGAAGCGTTGCCGCTTCGCTTTCTGCGCATACTTTGTTCAGTCGATTCGCGATCAGGATTCCGCGAACAGCGACATCACCGAATCGCCGCGGCGGATCCGCGAGAACGTTTCGGCCAGCAGGCTCGCGCTCGTCAGTGCACGGATCTTCGAGCAGCCGAGCGATTCGGCGGACAGCGGGATCGTGTCGGTGACCACCAGCTCGTCGAGTGCCGACGCGGCGATGCGATCACCCGCGCCACCCGATAGCACCGGGTGCGTCGCGTAGGCGAAAACCTGTTTCGCGCCGCGCTCCTTCAGCACTTGCGCGGCCTTGCAGAGCGTGCCTGCCGTATCGACCATGTCGTCCATGATCACGCAGGTGCGGCCTTCGACTTCACCGATGATGTTCATCACTTCGGAGACGTTCGCCTTCGGGCGACGCTTGTCGATGATCGCGAGATCGCAGTTGAGCTGCTTCGCGAGTGCCCGGGCACGCACCACGCCGCCGACGTCCGGCGACACGACGAGCAGATCCGGGTAGTTCTGCTTGCGCAGGTCACCCAGCAGGATCGGCGTTGCGTAGATGTTGTCGACCGGGATGTCGAAGAAGCCTTGAATCTGGTCGGCGTGCAGATCCATCGTGATGATCCGCTCGACGCCGGCGATTTCCAGCATGTTCGCGACGACCTTCGCCGAGATCGCAACGCGCGCCGAACGCGGGCGGCGATCCTGACGGGCGTAGCCGAAGTAGGGGATGGCTGCAGTGATCCGGCCGGCGGATGCGCGCTTGAGCGCATCGACCATGATCATCAGTTCCATCAGGTTGTCGTTCGTCGGTGCGCACGTGGATTGCAGGACGAAGACGTCCTTGCCGCGCACGTTTTCCTGGATCTCGACCTGGATCTCGCCGTCGGAGAAACGGCTGACCATTGCTTTGCCGAGGGGGATACCAAGGATATTGACGACTTCCTGGGCGAGCGCGGGATTCGCGTTGCCAGTAAAGACCATCAGGCCATCATGGCTGTGGCTGCTCATCGTGCACCTGCTTCAGGCTTGGGCGGGAAATGCGGGAAAATTTTTTGGCAGGGGAGGAAGGACTCGAACCCTCGCATGCCGGAATCAAAATCCGGTGCCTTGACCAACTTGGCGACTCCCCTACACTTAACTGACTGCTTTACCGAACTCGTGTAGGCCGTTCGGCAAAGTAAAACTTCATGACGCGAAAGCGAAGAGCGGATGCTCGTCCAGACTCTCGGCAACTGCACCTTTCCAACTGGCGGGCAGCTTGGCTTTCGCCGCTTCTGCCTCGTGCTTGCTGTGAAACGCTGCAAACACGCTTGCTCCGGAGCCGGTCATCCTCGCGGGGGTCAAATCATACAACCATTTAACCGCCTGCGCAACTTCCGCGTACTTCCTTGTTACAACTTCCTGCATGTCGTTCCGGCCGAAGCTGTCTGGCCATCCCGCATCGCTGGTTTGCTGTGCAAGAAAGTCAGCAATTGTGACGGGCTTCGTATCTCTTGTCAACAACTCATCTGAAAATATTTCAGCGGTCGGGACATGAACGCTTGGCGTCACAACCAAGAACCAGCGAGTCGGCAATTGTACCTCAGCTAATTCTTCTCCGATACCCTCTGCGAACGCATTTTTTCCAAAAATAAAAAACGGGACGTCTGCGCCGAGTTTGACCGCGAGCGACTGAAGCTCGGCGCGAGGCAGGTCGAGTCGCCACAGGCGGTTCAGTGCGAGCAGCGTCGTTGCGGCGTCGGAGCTGCCGCCGCCAAGGCCGGCCCCCATCGGCAGGCACTTGTCGATCTCGATGTCGACGCCGTGCGCGGTGCCCGTATGTGCTTTCAGCAGGTTGGCTGCGCGAACGACGAGGTCGCTTTCCTCGGGCACGCCGGGCACGTCGGTGACGCGCGCGACGCGACCGTCGTCGCGCAGCGTGAAATGCAGCGTGTCGCCCCAGTTCAGCAACTGGAACACGCTCTGCAGATCGTGATAGCCGTTCGGGCGGCGGCCGGTGATGTGCAGGAACAGGTTGAGTTTCGCGGGCGCAAGGCAATTGCGCAGCGAGCGGGTCGAATCGGTCATGCGTATGTCTGGGCTGGGCCGGTGCTCACTGGTCGAGCACGAGCTTGATGTCGAGCGGCGGGGTCGCGCGCACGAGGTTGACGCGTTTGACGCCCGTGGCCGGGGCATCCGCGTAGGCAAGGTAGTCGATCGTCCAGCCGTCCTGGCGGATCTGCTTGACGCGCGTGCCGTCGGCCGGGTCGCGCACCGTTTCCGCAGGGGTCGCGGGCGCGGCCGTGGGCAGCAGCCAGTAGCGCAGGCCCGCGAGCGGCAGTTCGAAGCCGAGCGTTTTCTGCATCAGGTCGCCGACGTCCGGCGCATATTGCGTCGGACGGTTCGGCAATTCGAGCGATGCCGCCTGCGGCGTCGATTTCACGACCGCGAGCGTCTGGCCGAGCGGGCTGCGCAGCTCGAGCGACACGTCGTCACCGTGCTCCTGCCAGTCGAAGTTGCCGTACACGTTCTGCTGCTTGCCGAGACGGTCGTCGTACTGCACCGCGAAGCGGCCATGGTAAGCGTGCGCTGCGGCGGTCTGCAGCGGCGCGCCCGTTGGCACGCCG
>NZ_QOBB01000148.1:0-18432 GCF_024704855.1 Burkholderia sp. HAN2018
CGCGCGGCGGCCGGCGGTGCGCTGGCAACGGGCGGCGGCGCGCGCTGATTCACGCGCCGATTCAACTACGGAGCAACGTCGTTCATGTCATTCCCACTCGAGCCGGACGGAGCCCTGCCGCGTGACGTCGCGCCGCCGCAATTCGGTGTCGACGGCGAGCAGGCCGAACGCGACTGGCCGCTGATGACGCACGACGAGGTGGCGGCGGTGCTCGCGCGCATCGACGGCGCCGGCGAGCCCGAGCGGCTCACGTGGCACAGCCCGCGACAGTTCGCGGCGGCCGTGCTCGTGCGGATGGCGGACGGGCGCGGGCTGTTCGTCAAGCGTCATCACGCGAGCCTGCGCGATGTCGCGGGGCTCGAGGAAGAGCATCGCTTCATCGCGCACCTGCGCGAACGCGGCATGCCGGTGGTCGACGTGCTCGCGGATCGCAACGGTGCGACCGCATTCGCGTCCGGCGACTGGACCTACGAAGTGCATGTGCTCGCGCCCGGCGTCGACCCGTATCGCGGCGTGATGTCGTGGCAGCCGTTCACGCATGCGTCGCACGCTTACGCGGCCGGTCGCGCGCTGGCCGAGCTGCATCGCGCGTCGGCCGGCTACGATGCGCCGGCGCGGCCCGTGCGCACGCTGCTGTCGAGCTTCCGCGTGCTGTCGTCCGACGATCTGGCGGGCGCGCTCGAACGCTGGGTCGAGGCGCAGCCGCTGCTCGTGCGCGCACTCGGCGCGCGCGACTGGCGCGGCGACGTGGCCGACGCGATCGGCCCGTATCACGCGCGCCTCGTGCCGCTGCTGCCCGCGCTGCCGCCGCTGTGGACGCACGGCGACTGGCACGCGTCGAACCTGCTGTGGACCGAGGCGGGGCCCGGCGCGCAGGTGCGGACGGTGCTCGATTTCGGGCTGTCGGATCGCACGTGCGCCGTCATGGACCTCGCGCTCGCGATCGAGCGCAATACGGTCGACTGGATGGCGCCGGCCGAGGCGCGCCGCGTCGAGTACGCACAGATCGACGCGCTGCTCGACGGGTATGAGTCACTCGAACCGCTGGGCGACGAAGCCTATGCGGCGCTGGTCGCGATGCTGCCAATCGTGCATACGGAGTTCGCGCTGTCGGAAGTGGCGTATTTCGGCTGCATCATCGATGCGCCGGCCATTGTCGATATCGCATACGACGGGTATCTGATCGGGCACGCGCGGTGGTTCGGCGAACGCGACGGGCGGCAGTTGCTCGACTGGCTCGTGCAGCGCCGGCGCGCGAAGCAAGGGACCGCCTGATTCGCGTGCCGGGGTTTCGGCGCACGCGCGCCGATCCCCCGATCCTCCGACCCTCCGCAGTTTTCCTCGCAGCCGTCGCGCTGCACGTTCACCCAATCTTCCTGATCGTTCACGCGGGATGCCATTCCCGCAGGGCACCGCACGCTTGCGCGCGGCCACGCCCAAGATGACGGAAATATCATCTTCGCCTCATGTTCGCACTGCGGCCGGACCGTAGCATCGGTCGCGAACCCTTACCGCAGAACCGAACATGCTCAAGCTCAACCTCGCCGCGGCCGTCGTCTTCGCGATGGCCGCGGCGGCTCATGCGCAGCCGTCGCTGTCGCCGGGGCCGGCTCCGGCTGCCTCCGGCAGCGCCGCGCCGATCGGCGCACCGCCACCCGACGCACGCCCTTCCACCTCGTTGACGCTTGCCGATGCGCTCGCGGCCGCGGCCCGGAACAATCCGGCGCTGCGCGGCGCACGCGCGGACGTCGATGCGTCGGCCGGCGCGCTGATGCAGGCCGGTGCGCGCCCCAATCCGGAAGTGTCGTTCCTGCAGGAAGGCTTCCGTCGCGCCGAACGCACGTCGACCGCGCTGATCAACCAGACGATCGAACTCGGCGGCAAGCGCGGCGCGCGGCTCGACGTCGCGTCGTACGGCAGGGAAGCGGCCAATGCGTCTCTCGACGAACAGGGCGCCGTCGTGCGCGCCGACGTGATCGCCGCGTTCTACGGGCTGCTCGCCGCGCAGCGCCAGCTTCAGGTCACCGAGGAATCGGCCGCGATCGCCGCGCGCTCAGCGGATCTCGCGAGCCGCCGTGCACAGGCCGGCAAGGTGTCGCCGGTCGAGGCGACCAAGGCGCACGTGGCGGCGGCCGGCGTGCAGATCGAAGTCGTGACGGCGCGCGGCCGCGTCGAGGTCGCGCGCGAGAAGCTGAACGCGGTGATGGGCGAGGCGCGCGACGGCCGGCTGGCGGTGCTCGGCGACCTCGAAGCCGTGCCGCCGGTCGAGTCGCTGCCCGCGCTCACCGCGCGACTCGACGACGCGCCGCTCGCGCGGATCGCGCGCGCCGAGATGCTGCGCTCGAACGCGGCCGTATCGCTCGAACGCGCGCGGCGCATTCCGGACGTGACGATCAGCGCGGGCGTGAAGCGCGTGACCACGGGCGGCGTGCCCGACAACCAGGCCGTGGTCGGCGTGTCGATCCCGATTCCGCTGTTCAACACGAACAAGGGCGCGCTGCTCGAGGCGACGCACAAGGCCGCGCGGGCGAACGCCGATCTCGATCGCGAACGCACGCGCCTGCGGCTGGAGCTCACGCAGGCCTACGCGAATTTCGAAGCCGCCGCGCAGGAAGCGCAGCGGCTGAAGGACGACATCCTGCCGGCCGCGCGCGTCGCGCTCGATGCGATGTCGCGCGGCTACGAACTCGGGAAGTTCAGCTTCCTCGACGTGCTCGACGCGCAGCGCACGCTGTTCCAGGGCCAGTCGCAATACGTGCGCGCGCTCGCCGACGCCCATGCCGCGCGTGCCGATATCGGCCGGCTCGTCGGTACGCCGCTTGCACCGTTCGCACCTGTCACGCAATAGCGCCACAGACGCCTCCATTACCTGAAGGATCATCATGTCACGCAGCAGAATCCTGATCATCGCGGCGGTCGTGCTCGGCAGCGCCGGGATCGTCCTCGGCGCACTCGGCGTCACGCGCAACGGCGGCGGCGCCACCTCCGCGTCGGCGGCGCCCGAAGCCGCTTCATCCGCCGAAGCCGCCGGCGAGCGCGGCGGTGTCGTGCTCAGGCGCGGCAAGCTGTCCGTCGAAATCGTGATGACGGAAAAGCCCGGCGACGCGCGCCTCGTCGTCTATCCGTTCGTCGACGGCAAACCGGCCGGCAAGGGCGTCACCGTGTCCGGCACGCTGGTCCGCTACGACCGCACGCACGAGCCGTTGCGTTTCGACGCGGCCGGCCAGAAGTTCGTGTCCGCGCAGTCGATCGCCAAGCCGCACGTGTTCGATGCGACGATCGACGTGAAGGCGGGCAATGACGCCGCCTCGTTCCCGTTCGCACGCGCCGACGGCGCGATCGTGTTGACCGACGCGCAGCTGGCGACCTCGAAGATCGCACTCGCGAAGGCCGGCCCCGCGCAGATCGCGACACCGTTCCAGCTCCCTGGCGAGATCAAGTTCAACGAGGATCGCACCGCGCACGTGGTGCCGCGCGTGGCCGGCATCGTCGAGCAGGTGTCGGTGTCGCTCGGGCAGAACGTCGCGAAGGGGCAGGTGCTGGCCGTGATCGCGAGCACCGATCTTGCCGACCGGCGCAGCGAGCTGCTGACGGCCGAACGCCGGTTGTCGGGCGCACGCGCGACCTACGAGCGCGAACGCACGCTGTGGCAGGAGCGCATTTCGGCCGAGCAGGACTACCAGCAGGCGCAGGTGCAGTTGCGCGAAGCCGAGATCGCCGTGCAGAACGCACGGCAGAAGCTCGCCGCGCTGAATGCACCCGCCGGTGCGGGCGCGCTGAACCGCTACGAACTGCGTGCGCCGTTCGCGGGCACGATCGTCGAGAAGCATGCGACGCCCGGCGAAGCGATCGCCGCCGATGCCAGCATGTTCGTGATCTCCGACCTGTCGACGGTATGGGCCGAGATGGCCGTGCCGGCGCAGCGGCTCAACGACGTGCGGGTGGGACGCGACGCGACGGTCGTCGCGACGGCGTTCGAATCGCGTTCGAGCGGCCCGATCGCGTACGTGGGTTCGCTGCTCGGCGAACAGACGCGCACCGCGCCCGCGCGCGTCGTGTTGCCGAACCCGGACGGCGTGTGGCGGCCCGGGATGTTCGTGAACGTGTCGGTCGACGCGGGCAGGCAGGGCGTGCCGCTCGCGGTCGCGAGCGACGCGCTGCAGGACGTCGACGGCGCACCGTCCGTTTTCGTGCGTTCGCCGAAGGGCTTCGTCGCGCAGGCCGTCGAGACAGGGCGGCGCGACGAACGTGCGACCGAAGTGCTGAAGGGGCTGAAGCCGGGCCAGGAGTACGCGGCGTCGAACAGCTTCGTGCTGAAGGCCGAACTCGGCAAGGGGAGCGCGGAACATGAATGAGCGTCACGTGTGCGCCGTCGTGCTAATCACGGCCCGGTTTGCGGCCCAGTCTGCGGCCCGGTTCGCGGCCAGATTCCCGGCCAGATTCCCGGCCCGCCGGGTGGCCGGCCGGGCGGCCCGTCCGTCGAGGGTGACCGTGCCCCGCTTCAAGGAACCCCGCCATGTTTGAACGCCTGATCCGCTTTGCGATTGCGCACCGCTGGCTCGTGATGCTGGCGATCGCGGCCGTGGCCGCACTGGGCGTGTTCAGCTACCAGAAGCTGCCGATCGACGCGGTGCCCGACATCACCAACGTGCAGGTCCAGATCAACACGGCCGCGCCCGGCTATTCGCCGCTCGAGGCCGAGCAGCGCATCACCTATCCGGTCGAGACCGTGATGGCCGGGCTGCCGGGCCTCGAGCAGACGCGCTCGATCTCGCGCTACGGGCTGTCGCAGGTCACCGTGATCTTCAAGGACGGCACCGACATCTACTTCGCGCGGCAGCTCGTCAACGAGCGCATCCAGGAAGCGAAGGACAAGCTGCCGCCCGGCATCGCGCCCGCGATGGGGCCGACGTCGACGGGCCTCGGCGAGATCTACCTGTGGACCGTCGAGGCCGATGCCGCCGCGCGCAAGCCCGACGGCACGCGTTATACGGCGGCCGACCTGCGCGAACTGCAGGACTGGGTCGTGCGGCCGCAGCTCCGGAACGTGCGCGGCGTGACCGAGGTCAACTCGATCGGCGGCTACGTGAAGGAATACCGTGTCGCGCCGAACCCGGCGAAGCTGATGTCGTACGGGCTGACGCTCGCCGACGTCGTGCGCGCGCTCGAACGCAACAACGACAACGTCGGCGCCGGCTACATCGAGAAGCGCGGCGAGCAGTATCTCGTGCGCGTGCCGGGCCAGGCGCGCACGGTCGACGACATCGCGAACATCGTGCTGACCAACGTCGGCGGCGTGCCGGTGCGGATGAAGGACGTCGGCGTCGTCGACATCGGCCGCGAACTGCGCACCGGCGCCGCGACGTCGAACGGCGAGGAAGTCGTGCTCGGCACGGTCTTCATGCTGATGGGCGAGAACAGCCGCACGGTCGCGAAGGCCGTCGCCGCGAAGATGGCGGACGTGAACCGCACGCTGCCGTCCGGCGTGAAGGCGATTCCCGTGTACGACCGCACGGTGCTCGTCGAGAAGGCCGTCGCGACGGTGAAGAAGAACCTGCTCGAAGGCGCGATCCTCGTGATCGCCGTGCTGTTCCTGTTCCTCGGCAACATGCGCGCGGCGCTGATCACCGCGCTCGTGATCCCGCTGTCGATGCTGATGACCTTCACCGGAATGGTCAACGCGAAGGTGAGCGCGAACCTGATGAGCCTCGGTGCGCTCGACTTCGGGATCATCGTCGACGGCGCGGTGGTGATCGTCGAGAACTGCGTACGGCGGCTCGCGCATGCGCAGGCTGCCGCCGGCCGGCCGCTCACGCGCGACGAGCGCTTCGCGGAAGTGTTCGGCGCGTCGCAGGAAGCGCGGCGCGCGCTGATCTTCGGGCAACTGATCATCATGGTCGTGTACCTGCCGATCTTTGCGCTGACGGGTGTCGAAGGCAAGATGTTCCATCCGATGGCCATCACCGTCGTGATGGCGCTCGCAGCCGCGATGGTGCTGACCGTCACGTTCATTCCGGCGGCCGTCGCGCTGTTCATCGGCGAGCGCGTCGAGGAGAAGGAGAACCGGCTGATGGGCTGGGCGCGGCGCGCATACGAGCCGGTCCTCGCGGCATTCATGACGCGACCGGTGCGCGTGATGCTCGGCGCGGGCGCGATCGTGCTCGTCACGCTCGGGCTTGCGACGCGGCTCGGCAGCGAGTTCATCCCGAGCCTGAACGAAGGCGACCTGGCGGTCGCCGCGCTGCGGATTCCCGGCACGAGCCTGTCGCAGTCGGTCGAGATGCAGAAGTCGATCGAGAAGACGCTGAAGGCGCGCTTCCCCGAGATCGAGCGCGTGTTCGCGCGCACCGGCACGGCCGAGATCGCGGCCGACCCGATGCCGCCGAACCTGTCGGACGGCTACATCATGCTGAAGCCCGCCGACCGGTGGCCCGACCCGAAGAAGCCACGCGACCGGCTCGTGCGGGAGATCGAGGAAGCGCTCGCCGAGCTGCCGGGCAACGCCTACGAGTTCTCGCAGCCGATCCAGCTGCGCTTCAACGAACTGATCTCGGGCGTGCGCAGCGACGTCGCCGTGAAGATCTTCGGCGACGACATGGCCGTGCTGAACCAGACCGGCGAGCAGATCGCGGCGGCATTGCAAAAGGTGCCGGGCGCGTCCGAAGTGAAGGTCGAGCAGACCACGGGGCTGCCCGTGCTGACCGTCAATCTCGACCGCGACAAGCTCGCGCGCTACGGCGTGAGCGTGGCCGACCTGCAGGATACGGTGGCCGCGGCCGTCGGCGGGCAGAAGGCCGGCACGCTGTTCCAGGGCGACCGCCGCTTCGACATCGTCGTGCGGCTGCCCGACGAGCTGCGCTCGGACATCGAGGCGATCAAGCGGCTGCCGATCGCATTGCCCGCACCGGCGGCCGGCGCCAGCGCGCCGCTTGCGGCGGCGCCGTACGTGCCGCTCGCGGAGCTCGCGACGATCGACGTCGCACCCGGCCCGAACCAGATCAGCCGCGAGGACGGCAAACGGCGGGTGGTCGTCAGCGCGAACGTGCGCGGGCGCGACGTAGGCTCGTTCGTCGCCGACGCGCGCGAGCAGCTTCAGCAGGACGTGCGCGTGCCGGCCGGCTACTGGGTGTCGTGGGGCGGGCAGTTCGAGCAGCTGCAGAGTGCGAGCGAGCGCCTGAAGCTCGTCGTGCCGCTCGCGCTGTTCATGGTGTTCGTGCTGCTGTTCGTGATGTTCAACAACGTGAAGGACGGGCTGCTCGTGTTCACCGGCATTCCGTTCGCGTTGAGCGGCGGCGTCGTGTCGCTGTGGCTGCGCGGGATTCCGCTGTCGATCACGGCGGCGGTCGGCTTCATCGCGCTGTCGGGCGTGGCCGTGCTCAACGGGCTCGTGATGATCTCGTTTATCCGCAACCTGCGCGACGACGGGACGCCGCTCGAGGCCGCCGTGCGCGAAGGCGCGCTCACGCGGCTGCGGCCGGTGCTGATGACGGCGCTCGTCGCGTCGCTCGGCTTCCTGCCGATGGCGTTCGCCACCGGCACCGGCGCCGAGGTGCAGCGCCCGCTCGCGACGGTCGTGATCGGCGGTATCCTGTCGTCCACGGCGCTGACGCTGCTGGTGCTGCCCGTGCTGTACCGCGTCAGCCATGCGGTGTCGTGGCGTGCCGCGCTGGCGGGCGTCTTCGGTGGCGGCTTCGTGTCGGGCGTGCTGCGCTGGCTGGGTTTCTTCAAGGGTAATGCGTGATGCGAATTCTGATTGTCGAAGATGAACCGAAGACGGGCGCATATCTGCGCAAGGGGCTGACGGAAGCAGGTTATGTCGTCGACTGGGTCGAGGACGGCGTCACGGGCCAGCACCAGGCCGAGACCGAGGAATACGACCTGCTCGTGCTCGACGTGATGCTGCCCGGGCAGGACGGCTGGACGCTGCTGCAGAACCTGCGGCGCAGCAAGTCGACGCCGGTGCTGTTCCTGACCGCGCGCGACGATGTCGGCGACCGCGTGAAGGGGCTCGAGCTCGGCGCCGACGACTATCTCGCGAAGCCGTTCGACTTCGTCGAGCTGACCGCGCGCATCAAGTCGATCCTGCGGCGCGGCCAGCCGCGCGATACGAACACGCTGCGCGTGGCCGACCTCGAACTCGACCTGACGCGCCGCAAGGCCACGCGGCAGGGCGACACGATCCTGCTGACCGCGAAGGAATTCGCGTTGCTGTGGCTGCTGATGCGCCGCGAAGGAGAAATCCTGCCGCGCGCGACGATCGCGTCGCAGGTGTGGGACATGAATTTCAACAGCGACACGAACGTCGTCGATTCGGCGATCCGGCGCCTGCGCTCGAAGATCGACGATGCGTACGACCCGAAGCTGATCCACACCGTGCGCGGGATGGGCTACGTGCTCGAAGCGCGCGGCGGCGCGGCCGCATGATCGCGCGACTGCTGCCGCGCACGCTGCGCGGACGCCTGACCGCGCTGATCATCCTGTCGACGTCGGTGATCCTCGCGTCGAGCGGTGTCGCGCTTTACGAGGCGCTCGGCAATCGCGTCGAAACGACGGCCGCCGAGCAGATGGCCGGGATTTCCGCCGCGCTGGGCGCGCATCTGGCCGAAGCGCGCTCGACGGCGGACGTCACGCGCAACGTCGATATCTGGATCGACCAGTTGCACGGCCATCCGAACATGGATCTCGCGATCTACGACGCGGCGGGCACGCGCCTCGTCGGCACGCCCGGATTCCGCCTGGTTGCACCGCTGCTGACGCTCGACGCGGGGCGCGTGCCGGTCGGCGTCGCGCCGCCCGGCGCGCGGCAGCAGTATCTCGTGACGACCGTGCCGCTCGCCGGCGCAGGCGCACCGGTGGTACGCGTGGCGGTGCAGTACGACCGCAGCGCCGACGTGCTGCTGCTGCGCACGCACGCTTATACGATCGTCGTGATCGAGGTGTTCGGCGTGGTGCTCGCGGCCGCGATCGCGTACGGCATCGCGGCGCTGGGCTTGAGCCCGCTGAGGCGGTTCGCGGCGCGCGCCGAGCAGATGTCGACGAGCCGGCTCGCCCATCCGCTGCCGGAACTCGATACCGCGGGCGAGCTGAAGGAGCTCGAGCACGCGTTCAACGGGATGCTCGGGCGGCTGAACGAATCGTTCACGCGGCTGAGCCAGTTCTCGTCGAATCTCGCGCACGACATGCGCACGCCGCTCACGAACCTGCAGGCGGCCGCACAGGTCGTGCTGTCGCAGCCGCGCAGCGCGGATGAATACCGGAACGTGATCGAGTCGAGCATCGACGAATACCAGCGGCTCTCGCGGATGATCGAGGACATGCTGTTTCTCGCGCGCTCGGAACAGGCCGGCACGTCGATCGACGTGCGGCGATTGAATGCGGCGGAGGAGGCCGGGCGTGTGGCCGGCTACTACGAGGCGCTCGCGGAAGATGCGGGCGTGCAGGTGAAGGTCGACGGTCACGCGTGGGTCGATGCGGACCTGACGCTGTACCAGCGCGCGCTGAGCAACCTGCTGTCCAATGCGCTGAGGTACGCGCCGCGCGGCAGCGTCGTGACGATCGACTGCGTGGAGCAGGGCGGTGCGACGACGATTGCCGTGTCGGACACGGGGCCCGGCATTGCCGCCGAGCATGTCGGGCGGATTTTCGAGCGCTTCTATCGCGTCGATCCGTCGCGGCACAATTCGGCGTCGGGTACCGGGCTGGGCCTCGCGATCGTCCGGTCGATCATGGACAATCACGGCGGCGAATGCGGCGTCGACAGCGACCCGGGCCGGCGCACGACGTTCTGGCTGCGCTTTCCGCACCAGCCGGCCGAGCCGAAGCGGCTGGCGGCTGCCGGCGCCTGACACCGCGGGCGGGCACGCCCGCGCGTTCGCCATGAGGCGGCCGCGCGTGGCGCGCTGCCCGCGATCGTGCGGCCGGGCGTCATTGCCGCGCGGTCAGTTCGTCGTGGTTGTCGGTCTGCGGCTTCTTCTCGCCGCCATGCACCGAAATCCCGTGAAGCTCCTTGTTGCGCGCGATGAGCTCGCTGCTCGGCGGGTACTGCGTCTTGCTCGTCGGCACGACGCCGTCGTGCTGCGCCTGCTTCAGTTCATTGACGACCTGCGTGCGGGTCTTGCCCTGCGTTTGCGTCTGCGCGAATGCGGCCTGCGTGGCCATGCCGAGCGACAGCGTGGCGGTGACGAACAGTGCTGCGAGTTGTGCGGTTTTCATTGAGTGCTCTCCTTGATCAGGGCCGCCGGGTGGCGAACCGTGGACCCAGTATGCGAAAGCAGCCGTGCGTGATCGTGATCGCGAGATGAAAAATGCGTCAGATTGCGTGATGCCGGGATGTGCCGTTCGACTGCGGCCGACATGATGCAATCGTCATGTTCGCGTCACGGGCGCGATGAGCGGGAAGCGGAACATGAAGTCTGCCGATGGTCGACCTGGCCGACGGCATTCGCGCCGTCCGCGACAGCAGCATGGAATGCGGGCGGCCCTTTCCGACTTTCACCCCGGACCGAAAAGTGCCTCGTCCCGCCATTCGCCTCGCCTTGATCGCAGTCCTGATCGTCCCGTTGTTCGCGGGCTGCACGTCGACGCGTTCCGGCCGAACGCCCGCTGGGTCGGCCACATCGACCACATCGACCACATCGACCACGCCGGCTGCCGCGCGCAAGCCGGTGCCGGCCGACCTCATGCCCGGCGAGCAGATCGACTATGCCGGGCATCGCTGCGGCAATCCGAACCTGTACGTCAAGACGCACGTGTGCCTGTTCCCGCAGCGCAGCGGCACGCGTTGACCGCGATCGCACGGCACGCGTGCCGGGTATGCTGCGGGAGTCGTCCGGGATAGCACGCGGTCGGTCGCGGGTTCGTCGCCGAGCACGCAGGGCGTCGATCCACGACGAGCAAAAAAGAAGCCCGGCACTCGACGAGCCCGGGCCTAACGCGTGACGTGCCGTGCGGCAGCGACCCGCTTGCGTGGTCTGGAACGGGCGCTGCCCGTCACGTTTCCGATCGTAGCGAAGCGACGCTTCGCGAACCTGATCGGGACATGAAATTTTCGTCACGCGGCGCGCGTATTGCCGCCGCGATCAGAACCGGTGGCGCAACCCGAGATTGACGATGCCCTGCGTGCGCGTACCGCCATAACCGTAGGAACCGATAGACGCCTGCGCCGTTTGCGTGCCGCCGTCGAGCGTGCGCTGTTCGCCGTTCGCGCGCTGCCATGCGCCGACCGCGTAAAGATCGGTGCGCTTCGACAGCACGTAATCGGCGCCGGCGGACACCTGATGATAGGTCGCGCCCGTATCGCCGCGGGCGCGCGTGTAGCTGTAGCCGACGCCGACGAGCAGGCTGGGTGTCGCCTGGTAGTTGAAGAAGCCGCGCGCGGTGTCGTACTTCTGCGTGCTCCGAAATGCGGACATCGCATCGGCCTTGTACTGCGCGTTGCTGTAGTCGATGCCGACCGCGAACGGCGCGAAGCTGTAGCGCACCGCGCCGCGCGCGATGCCGATCGATTTCGCGGAGAGGTAGCCGCCGTTGACCAGCGACCCGTCGAACGTGCCGTCGGAGGTGCTGTTCCAGCCGGTGCGGATGCCGTTGGCGAGCGATGAACGATTGGCCGCGTAGTAGTAGCCGCCGGCCACGTCGACCGGGCCGTTGCTGTACGACAGGCCGGCCGACCAGGTTTGCCCGGCGCCGCTCTTGCCGGCCACGCCGCCGAGCGCGTACATGCCGACGAACTGGAATCCGTTGATCACCGGCGACGTGTATTTCACCGCGTTGTCGGTGCGCGACGACGTGTCGTAGTTGTCGACGTCGCCGGGTGTCGCATAGACGCTGCCGAAGTAGAAATCGCCGGTGACCGGCCACGCGACATCCGCGAGCGCGTCGTACTGGCGGCCGAGCGTCAGCGTGCCCCAGCGCGCGCTTTCGAGGCCCACGAAGGCCTGCCGGCCGAACATCCGGTTGCCTTGCCCGAGCGCGCCGGTGTTCGGGTTGAAGCCGTTTTCGAGGGTGAAGACCGCTTTCAGCCCGCCGCCGAGATCTTCCGCGCCCTTCACGCCGAAGCGGTTGCCGAGCAGGTTGCCGTTGCCGAGGCCGACGAGATTCCTGCCGTTCGCGTCGGCATTCCACACGTAGGTCAACGACGTATCGAACAGGCCGTACAGCGTGACTTCCGACGCGTGTGCCGCGTGGGCGGCCGTGAGCATCGCACCCGACATCATCGCGAGCCGAACTGGAGTTTTCATGGTGTGTCCCTGAGGTTCAAGAGGATCGATCCGTGCATCGGTCGATTCCGGCGCCGCGCGTTGGTGCGGCAGGCGCGGAATGTCGCAATCGCGCTGCCGATTCTGGAAAGCGTTCGGATCGTGAAGGTGAGGGACAAATGAGAAAAATGTCATCGTCGCGTCATCGACCTGGGAACTTGCGACCCGTTTTCATTGGGAGTGCGATGCAGGAGAGGCCGGGGCAGTGACGAAACCGTCATGCTGCGATCACGATTGCGCACCGCCGCCGGATCAAAGTGAAGGCTCCTGTCACATCTTTCCAGCAAGGAGCGAGCCACATGAACATTCCGCGACCGATGATCGCCGCCGCCGCCGCCGCCGCCGCCGCCGCCGCCGCCGCCGCTGCCGTCTTGTCGATTGCGGCCATCTCGCAGGCGGCGGCCGCGCAGCAGAAGACCCGTCAGGAAGTCCGTCAGGAGCTGGTGCGTGCCCGCCACGACGGCGTGATCCTGAGCCCGAACCACGACTACCCGGCGAGCCCGGCCACCGTCGCGCGCAACCAGGAAATCCATCGCGCGACGGTACATCGCGGCGAGACGGCGCCGCTGGTCGATGCGTACGACAACCGTCTTGCGGTTCGTTGATCGTTCATGCGCGGCCGGCACGGTGCCTGCCGGCCGCACCCCACACGAAGAGGAGAGTGCCATGCGCCATTTCGCGAAAGGAATCGTGCTCGCGGCGTGCCTGATGTCGACGGCTGCGATGGCGGCCGGCTGGCCGGAACGCGCGCTGTCGCACGCGCCGGCGCACGAGGTCGGCCGCCGCGCGAACGAGCGGATGCGTTGCGAGCTCGCGACCGTGCCGGCCGGCGAGTGGAGCGCGACGTTCACGCGCGGGCAATGCGAGGTCGGAAGCGGACGGCTGACGTTCGTGCCGGCCGATGCAGGCGGCGGGCAGGATGTTGCGGAGAAGCGGATCCTGCTCGGCGATATCCGCACCGCGTCGCATCAGTCACGCAAGCTGAAGGAGCAACTGCAACTGACGACCCGCGACGAGGTGATCGCACTGAACGTG
The DNA here is from genome assembly GCF_024704855.1 of Burkholderia sp. HAN2018. Taxonomy (NCBI): domain Bacteria; kingdom Pseudomonadati; phylum Pseudomonadota; class Betaproteobacteria; order Burkholderiales; family Burkholderiaceae; genus Burkholderia; species Burkholderia sp. HAN2018. The sequence continues at coordinate 13,293 of NZ_QOBB01000148.1, forward strand.
CTGACCGACGACGGCAGCCGCAAGTCGCGCGAACACGCGATCGACCTGTGGGCCGCGCTGCGCAACGAAGGCGTGACGCCGGTCAACGGCACGCGCATCGTCGATACGTATCCGACGGGTGCGACGACGTGGTAACCGGTGCGCGGCCGCGCCCGGATTATCCGGCCTTCACCGATCCTTCGATCAGGAAGAACACGATGAAGCCGATGAAGAACGCGGCCGTCGCAAACGGCGTTTCGGGTACCTCGTGCGCTTCGACCAGCAGTTCCTCGGTGACGAGGTACAGCAGCGCGACGGTGCCGAGCCCGAGCAGCGCCGCGTAGATATTGGCGGGAAGCCCTGCGAACGCCGCGTTGCCGGCAACGGCCGCGATGCTCAGCAGTGCCGCGAGCCCGACCGGCACGACGATCGACAGCATGCGGCCGATGCCGGCGGCCGCGAGCGCGGCGCTGACCGACAGCGCGAGGAACAGCACCTCGAGCGTCAGCGCGACGGTCAGGATGATGCCGCTTTCGGTGCTCGCGGAGAAGGCGATGCCGAGCACGAGGCCGTCGATGACGAGGTCGATCGCGGTGACGATGACGAGGCTCACGGGGAGCCGCGCGTCCTCGAAGCGCGTCTCGATCGCGCCGGACAGCGCACGGATCGCGAGCATCAGCGCGATGCCGAGCACGAAGCCGACGACGACCGGAAACAGCGCATGCGCGCGATCTTGCGGCAGCAGTTCGAGCGCCGCGGCCGCGAACACGATGCCGCCGGTGAAATGCTGGATGACGCTCGACGTGGTCGGGCCAGGAGCGCGCCACGCGGCGGCGAGTGCGCCGAAACAGGCCGCCAGCACGGGCGGTAACGTCAGTAGCGCAAGCTTCGCGGTCGGTGTCATGAGGCCTCTCGAACGGTTGGCGTACCGTAGCGGGCTCGGCGTCCGGCTGCCCGGCCGCAGGGTACGGTTCATGCACGCCGGGCGTTGCCCCGGCATCAACCGGGGATTGAACACCCTGAAGCCGCTTCAAGGTCAACACATTCGATGCAGGGCGCACCGGCAAGCCGGCGCGCCCGTGCCGGTCACACCTGCGCGAGCGCCTGGTCGAGATCGGCGAGCAGGTCGTCGATATGTTCGATGCCGATCGACAGCCGCACCGTTTCTTCCTTCACGCCGGCCTTCGCGAGTTCGGCCGGCGACAGTTGCCGGTGCGTCGTCGATGCCGGGTGCGTTGCGAGCGATTTCGTGTCGCCGATGTTGACGAGCCGCGTGAACAGCTTCAGCGCGTCCTGGAACTTCGCGCCGCCGTCGCGGCCGCCCTTCACGCCGAACGTCAGGATGCCCGGCGCACGGCCCGACAGGTAGCGCGCGACGAGCGGATGGTCGGGGTGGTCGGGCAGGCCCGCATAGTTCACCCATTCGACCTGCTCGTGACGCGCGAGATGCTGCGCGATCTTCAGCGCGTTGTCGCTGATCCGTTCGACGCGCAGCGCCAGCGTTTCGATGCCCTGCAGGATCTGGAAGGCATTGAACGGAGAGATGGCCGCGCCCATGTTGCGCAGCGGCACCACGCGCGCGCGGCCGATATAGGCGGCCGGCCCGAATGCTTCCGTGTAGACGACGCCGTGATAGCTGACGTCGGGCTCGTTCAGCCGCTTGAAGCGGTCCGCATGCTCGGCCCACGGGAACTTGCCCGAATCGACGATCGCGCCGCCCAGGCTCGTGCCGTGCCCGCCGAGATACTTCGTCAGCGAATGCACGACGATGTCCGCGCCGTGCTCGAACGGGCGCAGCAGATACGGCGACGGCACCGTGTTGTCGACGATCAGCGGGATGCCGTGGCGATGCGCGACTTCCGCGAGCGCGGCGATGTCGGTGACGTTGCCGAGCGGATTGCCGACCGATTCCGCGAAGATCGCCTTCGTGCGCGCGTCGATCAGCGGCTCGAACGACGCGGGGTCGCGCGGATCGGCGAAGCGCGTCGTGATCCCGTATTGCGGCAGCGTATGCGCGAACAGGTTGTAGGTGCCGCCGTACAGCGAACTCGCGGACACGATGTTGTCGCCGGCCTCGGCGATCGTCTGGATCGCGTACGTGACGGCCGATTGTCCCGATGCGAGCGCGAGCGCGCCGATGCCGCCCTCGAGCGCGGCGATACGCTGCTCGAGTACGTCCGTCGTCGGGTTCATGATCCGCGTGTAGATGTTGCCCTGCACCTTCAGGTCGAACAGGTCGGCGCCGTGCTGCGTGTCGTCGAATGCGTACGCAACGGTCTGGTAGATCGGTACGGCGACCGCGCGCGTGGTCGGGTCGGGACGATAACCGCCGTGCACGGCGATGGTTTCGAGGCGCCAGTTCGAAGAGGCCTGATCGGTCATGGGTGCTCCGTCTGTTGTTGTGGTGGTCGAGCGATTATAGGAGCACGTGCGCGGCGGCCCTTAGAACGAATGGTTTGTTGCTTATGGCGGTGCGGCGCATAGAATGCCCTTTCCGCAAACAAGGGGTGCGCGATGAATCAGGATCACTGGAACCAGGTGGATGCGTATTTCTCCGCGACGCTCGTGCCGTCCGACGACGTGCTCGACGCCGCGCTGGCGGCGAGCCACGCGGCCGGGCTGCCCGCGATCAACGTCGCGCCGAACCAGGGCAAGCTGCTGCAACTGCTCGCGACGATTCGCGGCGCGCGGCGGATCCTCGAGGTCGGCACGCTCGGCGGCTACAGCACGATCTGGCTCGCGCGCGCATTGCCGCCGGGCGGCACGCTCGTGACGCTCGAGCTGAACCCCGAGCATGCGAAGGTCGCGACGCGGAACATCGCGCGTGCCGGGTTCGCGGAGGTCGTGACGGTGGTGGTCGGCAGCGCGAAGGACAGCCTCGCGCGGCTCGTCGACGCAGGCGAAGCGCCGTTCGATTTCATCTTCATCGATGCCGACAAGGACAACAACCCGGTCTATCTCGACGCGGCGCTGAAGCTGTCGCGGCCCGGCACGGTGATCGTCGTCGACAACGTCGTGCGCGGCGGGCGGGTGGCCGATCCCGACAATCGCGAGCCCGACGTGGCCGGCGTGCGCGACGGGTTCGCGCGTCTCGCGGCCGCGCCGCACGTCACCACGACGGCCGTGCAGACGGTCGGGCAGAAGGGCTGGGACGGGTTCTCGATCTCGATCGTCGGCGCGTGACGTGAGGGCGGCACGCGCGTGCGGTCGACCCGCACACTAGTTCTGGTCGGGATTCCTGTCGTTGCACTGGTCGGGATCGTCGCGCAGCACGATGCGGCGGATGCGGCCGTTGTCGTAGAACGGCACGTCGGGGCAGAACTTCATGCCGGCGCGGGTCGACGTGCGCTTCCACGCGACCTTTTCGGTGCGGACGAGCGTCGGCGCGTGGCCGGGCGCGCCCGGCTTCCAGATGTCGATGTACACGCGCGCCATCCACGGTGACGCGTCCACCTCGCAGTCTTTCAGCGCGCCCAGCGTCGAGCGCAGCCCCGTGCCGGTCTGCTCGATGCGCTGCGGAAACTCGATGTAGCCGTCGCCGTAGCCGGGCGTGACGTAGCAATAGCGGCGCGTGTTCCCGTCGAGCACCGGCAGCAGGTAGCTGCTGGCGGAGGCGGCCTCCTTCACGTCGTTGCCCTGCCAGCGGTAGGTCGTCACGCCGTGCTCGCAGCAGCTCGCGCGCCAGCTCGTCCAGATGATCCGGTGCACGGCATCGAACTCCGGCGACGTGATGCCCTGCAGCCCCTGCGGCGCGTCGACGAAGCGCCGCGTCTTCGGGTCGAAGATCCACGTCTGGTACGGAATGTTCGGGCCCGCGCCCATCGATTGCGCGAGCATCAGGTCGGGCCAGCCGTCGAAATTCACGTCGGCGAAATCGGGCGTGAACAGGCCGCAGGTGCCGCGTGAATCGGTCTGCAGCGTCTGCACGAGGCGGCCACGATCGTACAGGCGGATCGCGGCGACGTGCGGCGGGTCGTTGCACGAACCGTCGTCGTCCGGCAGCTTGTCCGCGACGAGGCGAATCTCGTAAGGGAACGGCCTGCCGTCCTGTTTCGTTGCGAGCGAGACGGGCAGCGTGCGTTTGCCGTCCGGCGACGCCCACGTGCCGGCCACTGCATTGTCGAGCGATGCCACGCGCCACGTGCCCGTTACGCGATCGGCGTCGGTTTTCGCGCCGCTGTCGCGTTCCGACAGCGTGGCGCCGTGCGCGTCGAGCGTCCCCTTCAGCGCGAGCCGGTAGCGTTTGTCGGACGTGCAGGGCGCGTAGCAGTACGAGCCCGATACCGTGCCGGCCACGCGCGACAGCGAGACTTCGACATGCCGGTTGCCGATCGTGCCGACCCAGTCGCGCGACCAGAACGGGATCTCGACCGTATCGTCGGCGCTCGCCGCGCTCGCCGCGCTTGCCGTGCTCGCCGCACTCATTGGCGAAAAGGCGAACGCGGTGACGGCGAGCAGCGCGAACGCAATTGCGCCGCGCCAGCCGCGCGTGCGCCGCGTCGCGATCGCGTTGCGCGACGCGTCGATGAACGGGAGATGCATGGGTCGGCCCCTCGGTTTGTTATGGGTGTGACTGCCGGCGTGTTGCGGTGCGATGCACGCGTCAGCGGTTTGCTGGCGCATCGGCGCGTCGATACAGGCGTGGCCATTGATCGTCGAACAGGCCGTTGCACGTGCCGTGCGTGGCGATGTCGCTGAGCAGGAAGCGCCGGCCGTCGAAGATCCACGACGCGGTCGAGCCGCAATCGCCGGCGCTGCGCAGCCTGACCTTGCTCGACAGCGTCGCGCGGGTGCGGTCGTAGCCGGCCTCCGTCAGTTCGTTCGCGAACGACGCCGAGTCGAGCCCCGCGTTCGCGTTCTCGCCGAAATTCATCGCCGTCGGCGTGAACGGTGCCGTCCTTCGCACGCGATACCACAGGTCGGTGCGGTTATACATGCTGCTGGTCTGGCACGGTATCGCGACGAGCGCCTCGTCGGCGGAGATCGCCACGGCGCGCGACGCCTTCCGGCGATCGCTGGCCGACATTTCGTCTTCGACGTCGGCTGCGCATTGCTTGATGTCGTCGCCGAACTTCGCGAACACCGCGTCGACGAGCGGGCGCTGCCCGCCGGCCGGCAGGTCCGCGACGGCCGGCGCCGGCACGACGGCGGGCGGCAGTGC
>NZ_QOBB01000149.1:0-18807 GCF_024704855.1 Burkholderia sp. HAN2018
TCTACTTCCGTACGACGGACGTGACGGGCTCGATCGAGCTGCCGAAGGACAAGGAAATGGTGATGCCGGGCGACAACGTGTCGATCACGGTGAAGCTGATTGCACCGATCGCGATGGAAGAAGGTCTGCGCTTCGCAATCCGCGAAGGTGGCCGTACGGTCGGCGCCGGCGTCGTCGCCAAGATCATCGAGTAAGCCAGTTATTCGTTGATCGACAGTTTTGGGGCTGGCAACAGCCAGCCCCAGTATGGTTTAGGGGTATAGCTCAACTGGCAGAGCGTCGGTCTCCAAAACCGAAGGTTGGGGGTTCGATTCCCTCTGCCCCTGCCAAAAAATAGCCACGTGTTCTACGTGGCATTTGTTTTAAGGTGTTATGGCGAATCCATCCGTCGAAACTGTAAATACCTCCGGCGATAAGCTGATGCTGGCCCTGGGCGTATTGTTGGTCTTGGCCGGATTCGTGGGCTTCTTCTGGCTGGCCAATCAGCAGTGGTATGTCCGCGGTGCCGCGTTGGCGGTAGGGATCATCGCCGGCGTGGCCGTCGGGCTGATGTCCGCCCCTGGCAAGAGCCTCATCGCCTTTGCCAAGGATTCGTACAAGGAAGTCCGGAAGGTCGTTTGGCCCACCCGCAAAGAAGCAACGCAAACCACACTCGTCGTGTTCGGTTTCGTGCTCGTGATGGCGATTTTCCTCTGGTTGAGTGACAAATCGATCGAATGGGTGATTTTCTCGGCGATTCTGGGTTGGAAATGATATGAGCGATACTCCGGCATCCCCGAGCGGAAAGCGTTGGTACGTCGTGCACGCCTACTCCGGTATGGAGAAGAGCGTGCAACGTGCGCTTCAGGAGCGCATCGAACGTGCTGGCATGCAGGACAAATTCGGTCAGATCCTGGTTCCGACCGAAGAAGTGGTCGAAGTCAAAGGCGGCCACAAGGCAGTAACCGAGCGTCGATTTTTCCCCGGCTACGTGCTGGTGGAGATGGAAATGACGGACGAAACGTGGCACCTCGTGAAGAACACCGCGAAGGTTACCGGTTTCGTCGGCGGTGCACGTAACCGCCCGACCCCGATTTCCCCGAAGGAAGTCGAGAAGATCATGTCGCAGATGCAGGAAGGCGTCGAGAAGCCGCGCCCGAAGACCCTGTTCGAAGTCGGCGAGATGGTGCGTGTGAAGGAAGGCCCGTTCACGGACTTCAACGGCACCGTCGAAGAAGTCAACTACGAAAAATCGCGCGTGCGTGTGTCGGTCACCATCTTTGGTCGATCCACCCCGGTCGAACTCGAGTTCGGCCAGGTCGAAAAAGTTTGATCCCGATTCGGTGGGCAGCCTCGGCTGCCCACCTTCGCGCTTACGGCCCGCGTCATGGCCGTTGAGGAGCGTCAGTAGTCAGAGGCGAAAGCGCGTTATCACTCACCGAACGCCCTTCCGGCGTTCCAATGAGGTTCACAAATGGCAAAGAAGATTATCGGCTTTATCAAGCTGCAGATCCCTGCAGGTAAAGCCAACCCGTCGCCGCCGGTCGGTCCGGCACTGGGCCAGCGCGGCCTGAACATCATGGAGTTCTGCAAGGCGTTCAACGCGCAGACTCAAGGCATGGAGCCGGGTCTGCCGGTGCCGGTGGTCATCACGGCATTCGCTGACAAGAGCTTCACGTTCGTGATGAAGACGCCGCCGGCGACCGTCCTGATCAAGAAGGCGGCGAAGGTGGACAAGGGCTCGAGCAAGCCGCACACCGACAAGGTCGGTTCGATCACGCGCGCTCAAGCCGAAGAAATCGCGAAGACCAAGATGCCGGACCTTACGGCAGCTGATCTGGACGCAGCCGTTCGCACCATCGCTGGTAGCGCACGCTCGATGGGCATCACTGTGGAGGGCGTGTAAATGGCTAAGATCTCCAAGCGCCGTCAGGCATTTGCCGCCAAGGTTGATCGTCAGAAGCTGTACGCGATCGAAGACGCACTGAGCCTCGTGAAGGAATGCGCGAGCGCGAAGTTCGACGAGTCGATCGACGTCGCAGTCCAGCTCGGCATCGATGCGAAGAAGTCGGACCAGGTCGTTCGCGGTTCGGTCGTTCTGCCGGCGGGTACGGGCAAGTCGGTTCGCGTTGCAGTGTTCGCGCAAGGCGAGAAGGCTGAGCAAGCTCGTGCAGCAGGCGCGGAAATCGTCGGTATGGAAGACCTGGCTGAGCAGATCAAGGCTGGCCAGATGGACTTCGACATCGTGATCGCTTCGCCGGACACGATGCGTATCGTCGGTACGCTGGGTCAGATCCTCGGCCCGCGCGGCCTGATGCCGAACCCGAAGGTCGGTACGGTCACGCCGGACGTCGCAACCGCCGTCAAGAACGCGAAGGCTGGTCAGGTGCAATTCCGTGTCGACAAGGCCGGTATCATCCACGCGACCATCGGCCGTGCATCGTTCGAGCCGACCGCACTGCGTTCGAACCTGTCGGCACTGATCGAAGCGCTGCAGAAGGCAAAGCCGGCAACGAGCAAGGGCGTCTACCTGCGCAAGATCGCACTGTCGAGCACGATGGGCGTCGGCGTGCGTGTCGACCAGGCTACGCTGGCCGCACAGTAAGCAAGATTTCGGGCCGCTTCGTTCGCGAAGCGGCCTACATGGGCTTTGGGCGGTTGTTCGTGCAGCAGGGCGGGCAACCGGTTATCAAAGACCGTTGGTGGGGCGCAGCAGTCAGGTGATCCCTTAATTCAAGCCAACGCAGATGGCGAACCCGAAAAAGTTTTGCAGTGGTGAAGCCGCAGGCCGTGAAGCGATTCGCGGCATGAGGTGGAAATACTCCTAACGAGGTCGGACGCCGTTGTTGAACGAGGTACGTGAGGTTTCGTGCCGAACGTATCGTTTCTGGAGGCTAACCGTGCCGCTTAATAGAGAAGACAAGCAAGCCGTCGTCGCTGAGGTTTCCGCGCAAGTCGCGAAGGCCCAGACCGTTGTGCTGGCTGAGTATCGTGGAATTGCGGTTGGCGATCTGACCAAGCTGCGCGCGCAAGCGCGTGAGCAACAGGTTTACCTGCGCGTGTTGAAGAACACGCTGGCGCGCCGCGCCGTTGAAGGTACGCCGTTTGCTCCGCTGGCAGAGCAGATGACTGGCCCGTTGATCTATGGCATCTCGGAAGATGCAATTGCTGCTGCTAAGGTCGTCAACGACTTCAGCAAGAGCAATGACAAGTTGGTCATCAAGGCTGGTTCGTTCGATGGCAAGGTGATGGACAAGGCTGGCGTGCAAGCGCTGGCAAGCATCCCGAGCCGCGAAGAACTGCTCTCGAAGCTGCTGTTCGTTATGCAATCGCCTGTTTCGGGCTTCGCGCGTGCCCTGGCCGCGCTGGCAGAGAAGAGGCAAGCGGAAGCTGCGTAATCGAACGTGCATCAGCGTCATTGATCGCTGGCTGTATCCGAATTCAATTTAGGAGTATTTCAAATGGCAATCGCAAAAGAAGACATCCTGGCAGCAGTCGAAGGGATGACCGTTCTGGAACTGAACGAACTGGTCAAGGCGTTCGAAGAGAAGTTTGGCGTGTCGGCAGCTGCAGTGGCAGTCGCTGGCCCGGCAGGCGGCGGCGCTGCTGCTGCTGCAGAAGAGAAGACCGAATTCACGGTCGTTCTGGCTGAAGCAGGCAGCAACAAGGTTGCAGTCATCAAGGCAGTTCGCGAACTGACGGGCCTGGGCCTGAAGGAAGCGAAGGACGTCGTTGACGGCGCACCGAAGGCTGTCAAGGAAGGCGTCGACAAGGCTGCTGCTGAAGAAGCCAAGAAGAAGCTGGAAGAAGCTGGCGCGAAGGTCGAAGTCAAGTAAGTTTCGGCGCGCTGTGCGAAGGCTGGCGGTATTTTCACCGCCGGCCTTTTTGTGCTTTGTGGGGACGTTATTCTGGCACTCATTCGGGAGCCCGAATAATCGGCCCCAGAAGCCAAAGAAAACCGCCTGATCGTTGTGATTGGTCACGAATGGCGGTTCTCTTTGTCTTCTGAAGCGACTGCAGAAGGCAAGTTTGGTCGGGTAGCGGGCAACACAGGCATCCGCTGCCGTCAGCCAGCGGTTGGTAGCGGCCAACCACCAAGCTTCTCGGCTCGTTCAAGCCGTCGGACGGCCATCGGGTCTCAGTCGGTGAACACTCGGGTTTGAAACGTCCAGGTATTCCGCCTCGATAGCACCCGCCGTGATTCGGAGATCGTATGCAATATTCCTTCACCGAGAAGAAGCGCATTCGCAAGAGTTTCGCGAAGCGCCCCATCGTTCACCAAGTTCCTTTCTTGCTGGCTACCCAGCTTGAATCATTCAGCACGTTTCTGCAAGCCGATGTGCCGGCCACGCAACGCAAGCCTGAAGGTTTGCAGGCCGCGTTCACATCGGTATTTCCCATTGTTTCGCACAACGGCTTCGCGCGCCTCGAGTTCGTGAGCTACGCGTTGTCCGCGCCGGCATTCAACATCAAGGAATGCCAGCAGCGCGGCCTGACGTACTGCTCCGCGCTGCGCGCGAAGGTCCGCCTTGTCATCCTCGACAAGGAATCGCCGAACAAGCCGGTCGTCAAGGAAGTGAAAGAGCAGGAAGTGTACATGGGCGAAATTCCGCTCATGACGCCGACGGGCTCGTTCGTCATCAACGGCACCGAGCGTGTCATCGTCTCGCAGCTGCACCGTTCGCCGGGCGTGTTCTTCGAACACGACAAGGGCAAGACGCACAGCTCGGGCAAGCTGCTGTTCTCGGCACGGATCATTCCGTACCGCGGCTCGTGGCTCGACTTCGAATTCGATCCGAAGGACATCCTGTACTTCCGCGTCGACCGTCGCCGCAAGATGCCGGTCACGATCCTGCTGAAGGCCATCGGCCTGACGCCGGAACAGATTCTCGCGAACTTCTTCGTGTTCGACAACTTCACGCTGATGGACGAAGGCGCACAACTCGAGTTCGTGCCCGAGCGCCTGCGTGGTGAAGTCGCGCGTTTCGACATCACGGATCGTGATGGCAAGGTCATCGTCCAGAAGGACAAGCGGATCAACGCGAAGCACATTCGCGATCTCGAAGCCGCGAAGACCAAGTTCATCTCGGTGCCGGAAGACTATCTGCTCGGCCGCGTGCTGGCGAAGAACGTCGTCGACGGCGACACCGGCGAAGTGATCGCGAGCGCGAACGACGAAGTCACGGAAAGCGTGCTCGAGAAGCTGCGCGAAGCGGGCATCAAGGACATCCAGACGCTCTACACGAACGACCTGGACCAGGGCCCGTACATCTCGTCGACGCTGCGTGTCGACGAAACGACCGACAAGACTGCCGCGCGCATCGCGATCTACCGCATGATGCGTCCGGGCGAGCCGCCGACCGAAGAAGCGGTCGAGGCCCTGTTCAATCGTCTGTTCTACAGCGAAGAAGCGTACGACCTGTCGAAGGTCGGCCGCATGAAGTTCAACCGCCGCGTCAGCCGTGACGAGATCACCGGCCCGATGACGCTGCAGGACGACGACATCCTCGCGACGATCAAGATCCTCGTCGAACTGCGCAACGGCAAGGGCGAAGTGGACGACATCGACCACCTCGGCAACCGTCGCGTGCGTTGCGTCGGCGAACTGGCGGAAAACCAGTTCCGCGCCGGTCTCGTGCGTGTCGAGCGCGCGGTCAAGGAACGCCTCGGCCAGGCCGAAAGCGAAAACCTGATGCCGCACGACCTGATCAACTCGAAGCCGATTTCGTCGGCGATCCGCGAGTTCTTCGGTTCGTCGCAGCTGTCGCAGTTCATGGACCAGACCAACCCGCTGTCGGAAATCACGCACAAGCGCCGTGTTTCCGCACTGGGCCCGGGCGGTCTGACGCGCGAACGCGCAGGCTTCGAAGTTCGTGACGTGCACCCGACCCACTATGGCCGTGTGTGCCCGATCGAAACGCCGGAAGGTCCGAACATCGGTCTGATCAACTCGCTCGCACTGTACGCGCACCTGAACGAGTACGGCTTCCTCGAGACGCCGTACCGCAAGGTCGTGGACAGCAAGGTGACCGACCAGATCGACTACCTGTCGGCGATCGAGGAAGGCCGCTACATGATCGCTCAGGCGAACGCCGCGATCGACGAGAACGGCACGCTGATCGACGAACTCGTGTCGTCGCGTGAAGCCGGCGAAACGATGATGGTCACGCCGGACCGTATCCAGTACATGGACGTCGCGCCGTCGCAGATCGTGTCGGTTGCAGCCTCGCTGATTCCGTTCCTCGAGCACGACGATGCGAACCGTGCACTGATGGGTTCGAACATGCAGCGTCAGGCCGTGCCGTGTCTGCGTCCGGAAAAGCCGGTCGTCGGGACGGGTATCGAGCGCACCTGCGCGGTTGACTCGGGTACGACGGTTCAGGCGTTCCGCGGCGGCGTCGTCGACTATGTCGACGCAGGCCGTATCGTGATTCGCGTGAACGACGACGAAGCGGTCGCAGGTGAAGTCGGTGTCGACATCTACAACCTGATCAAGTACACGCGTTCGAACCAGAACACGAACATCAACCAGCGTCCGATCGTGAAGATGGGCGACAAGGTCTCGCGCGGCGACGTGCTGGCCGACGGCGCCTCGACGGACCTGGGCGAGCTCGCGCTCGGCCAGAACATGCTGATCGCGTTCATGCCGTGGAACGGCTACAACTTCGAAGACTCGATCCTGATCTCGGAGAAGGTGGTTGCGGACGATCGCTACACGTCGATCCACATCGAAGAGCTGAACGTCGTTGCACGCGACACGAAGCTCGGGCCGGAAGAAATCACGCGCGACATCTCGAACCTGGCGGAAGTCCAGCTCGGCCGTCTCGACGAATCGGGCATCGTGTACATCGGTGCTGAGGTCGAAGCAGGCGACGTGCTGGTCGGCAAGGTCACGCCGAAGGGCGAGACCCAGCTGACGCCGGAAGAGAAGCTGCTGCGCGCGATCTTCGGCGAGAAGGCTTCGGACGTGAAGGACACGTCGCTGCGCGTGCCGTCGGGCATGAGCGGTACCGTGATCGACGTCCAGGTGTTCACGCGTGAAGGCATCCAGCGCGACAAGCGTGCGCAACAGATCATCGACGACGAACTGAAGCGCTACCGTCTCGACCTGAACGACCAGCTGCGCATCGTGGAAGGCGACGCGTTCCAGCGTCTCGCACGCATGCTGGTGGGCAAGGTCGCGAACGGCGGTCCGAAGAAGCTCGCGAAGGGCACGAAGATCGACCAGGCTTACCTGGAAGACCTCGACCACTACCACTGGTTCGACATCCGCCTCGCGGACGACGAAGCAGCGGCATCGCTCGAAGCGATCAAGAACTCGATCGAAGAGAAGCGTCACCAGTTCGACCTCGCGTTCGAAGAGAAGCGCAAGAAGCTCACGCAAGGCGACGAACTGCCGCCGGGCGTGCTGAAGATGGTCAAGGTCTACCTCGCGGTGAAGCGCCGTCTGCAGCCTGGCGACAAGATGGCAGGCCGTCACGGTAACAAGGGTGTCGTGTCGAAGATCGTCCCGATCGAAGACATGCCGTACATGGCCGACGGCCGTCCGGCAGACGTCGTGCTGAACCCGCTGGGCGTGCCGTCGCGGATGAACGTGGGTCAGGTTCTGGAAGTGCACCTCGGCTGGGCTGCGAAGGGCCTCGGCTGGCGTATCGGCGAAATGCTGCAGCGTCAGGCGAAGATCGAGGAACTGCGCGTGTTCCTGACGAAGATCTACAACGAGTCGGGCCGCCAGGAAGACCTGGAAAGCTTCACCGACGACGAGATCCTCGAACTCGCGAAGAACCTGCGCGAAGGCGTGCCGTTCGCGACGCCGGTGTTCGACGGTGCGACCGAGGAAGAAATGGGCAAGATGCTCGACCTCGCGTTCCCGGACGACATCGCCGAACAGCTCGGCATGAACCCGTCGAAGAACCAGGTCCGTCTGTACGACGGCCGCACGGGTGAAATGTTCGAACGTCGCGTGACGCTGGGCTACATGCACTACCTGAAGCTGCACCACTTGGTCGACGACAAGATGCACGCGCGTTCGACCGGCCCGTACTCGCTCGTCACGCAGCAGCCGCTGGGTGGTAAGGCGCAGTTCGGTGGCCAGCGTTTCGGTGAAATGGAAGTGTGGGCACTCGAAGCGTACGGCGCGTCCTACGTGCTGCAGGAAATGCTGACGGTGAAGTCGGACGACGTGACCGGCCGGACGAAGGTGTACGAAAACCTCGTCAAGGGCGACCACGTGATCGATGCAGGCATGCCGGAATCCTTCAACGTGCTCGTGAAGGAAATCCGCTCGCTCGGTATCGATATCGATCTCGACCGCAATTAATCGGACTACGGAGAGAAAGCAATGAAAGCTCTGCTCGATCTATTCAAGCAAGTCCAACAGGAAGAAGTTTTCGACGCGATCAAGATCGGTCTGGCTTCGCCTGACAAGATCCGTTCGTGGTCGTTCGGCGAAGTGAAGAAGCCGGAGACCATCAACTACCGTACGTTCAAGCCGGAACGCGATGGTCTCTTCTGCGCGAAGATCTTCGGGCCGATCAAGGACTACGAGTGCCTGTGCGGCAAGTACAAGCGCCTGAAGCACCGCGGCGTGATCTGCGAGAAGTGCGGCGTCGAAGTGACGCTGGCGAAGGTGCGTCGCGAACGGATGGGCCACATCGAACTGGCCTCGCCGGTCGCGCACATCTGGTTCCTGAAGTCGCTGCCGTCGCGTCTGGGCATGGTGCTCGACATGACGCTGCGCGACATCGAACGCGTGCTGTACTTCGAAGCGTACGTGGTGATCGAACCGGGCATGACGCCGCTGAAGGCGCGGCAGATCATGACCGAAGAGGATTACTACAACAAGGTCGAGGAATACGGCGACGAATTCCGTGCCGAAATGGGCGCGGAAGGCGTGCGTGAACTGCTGCGCGCGATCAACATCGACGAGCAGGTCGAGACGCTGCGCACCGAGCTGAAGAACACCGGCTCGGAAGCGAAGATCAAGAAGTACGCGAAGCGCCTGAAGGTCCTCGAGGCATTCCAGCGCTCGGGCATCAAGCCCGAGTGGATGATCCTCGAAGTGCTGCCGGTGCTGCCGCCGGAACTGCGTCCGCTCGTGCCGCTGGACGGCGGCCGTTTCGCGACGTCGGACCTGAACGACCTGTACCGCCGCGTGATCAACCGTAACAACCGGTTGAAGCGCCTGCTCGAGCTGAAGGCCCCTGAAATCATCGTCCGCAACGAAAAGCGGATGCTGCAGGAAGCCGTCGACTCGCTGCTCGACAACGGCCGTCGCGGCAAGGCGATGACGGGTGCGAACAAGCGTCCGCTGAAGTCGCTCGCCGACATGATCAAGGGTAAGGGCGGTCGTTTCCGTCAGAACCTGCTGGGCAAGCGCGTCGACTACTCGGGCCGTTCGGTCATCGTGGTCGGCCCGACGCTGAAGCTGCACCAGTGCGGTCTGCCGAAGCTGATGGCGCTCGAGCTGTTCAAGCCGTTCATCTTCAACAAGCTGGAAGTGATGGGCGTCGCGACGACCATCAAGGCTGCGAAGAAGGAAGTCGAGAACCAGACGCCGGTGGTGTGGGACATCCTCGAAGAGGTGATCCGCGAGCACCCGGTGATGCTGAACCGTGCGCCGACGCTGCACCGTCTCGGTATCCAGGCGTTCGAGCCGGTGCTGATCGAAGGCAAGGCAATTCAGCTGCACCCGCTCGTCTGCGCGGCGTTCAACGCCGACTTCGACGGTGACCAGATGGCCGTTCACGTGCCGCTGTCGCTCGAAGCGCAGATGGAAGCGCGTACGCTGATGCTGGCGTCGAACAACGTGCTGTTCCCGGCCAACGGCGATCCGTCGATCGTGCCGTCGCAGGATATCGTGCTGGGTCTGTACTACGCGACCCGCGAAGCGGTCAACGGCAAGGGCGAAGGCCTGTCGTTCACGGGCGTGTCGGAAGTGATCCGCGCGTACGAGAACAAGGAAGTCGAGCTCGCATCGCGCGTCAACGTGCGGATCACCGAAATGGTCCACAACGAGGACACGTCGGAAGGCGCGCCGCCGTTCGTGCCGAAGATCTCGCTGTACGCGACGACCGTCGGCCGCGCGATCCTGTCGGAGATCCTGCCGCACGGCCTGCCGTTCTCGGTGCTGAACAAGCCGCTGAAGAAGAAGGAAATCTCGCGCCTGATCAACACGGCGTTCCGCAAGTGCGGTCTGCGCGCGACGGTGGTGTTTGCCGACCAGCTGATGCAGTCGGGTTTCCGTCTCGCGACGCGCGCCGGCATTTCGATCTGCGTGGACGACATGCTCGTGCCGCCGCAGAAGGAAACGATCGTCGGCGACGCCGCGAAGAAGGTGAAGGAGTACGACCGCCAGTACATGTCGGGTCTCGTCACCGCGCAGGAACGCTACAACAACGTGGTCGACATCTGGTCGGCAACGTCGGAAGCGGTCGGCAAGGCGATGATGGAGCAGCTGTCGACGGAGCCGGTGACGGACCGCGACGGCAACGAGACGCGCCAGGAGTCGTTCAACTCGATCTACATGATGGCCGACTCGGGCGCCCGGGGTTCGGCGGTTCAGATTCGTCAGCTGGCCGGTATGCGTGGCCTGATGGCGAAGCCGGACGGCTCGATTATCGAGACGCCGATTACCGCGAACTTCCGCGAAGGTCTGAACGTGTTGCAGTACTTCATCTCGACCCACGGTGCACGTAAGGGTCTGGCTGATACGGCACTGAAGACCGCGAACTCGGGTTACCTGACGCGTCGTCTCGTCGACGTCACGCAGGATCTGGTCGTCGTGGAAGACGATTGCGGCACGTCGAACGGCGTGGCGATGAAGGCACTCGTCGAAGGCGGTGAAGTCGTCGAGGCGCTGCGCGACCGTATCCTCGGCCGCGTTGCGGTTGCGGACGTCGTGAACCCGGAAACGCAGGAAACGGTGTACGAATCGGGCACGCTGCTCGATGAAACGGCGGTCGAGGAAATCGAACGCCTCGGCATCGACGAAGTGCGCGTGCGCACGCCGCTGACCTGCGAAACGCGCTACGGTCTGTGTGCGTCGTGCTACGGCCGTGACCTCGGCCGCGGCTCGCTCGTGAACGTCGGCGAAGCAGTCGGCGTGATCGCGGCACAGTCGATCGGTGAACCGGGCACGCAGCTGACGATGCGTACGTTCCACATCGGTGGTGCGGCATCGCGTGCGGCAGTGGCTTCGTCGGTCGAAGCGAAGAGCAACGGTATCGTCCGCTTCACGGCGACGATGCGTTACGTCACGAACGCGAAGGGCGAGCAGATCGTCATTTCCCGTTCGGGCGAAGCGATGATCACCGACGATTTCGGTCGCGAGCGCGAGCGTCACAAAGTGCCGTACGGCGCGACGCTGCTGCAGCTCGACGGCGCGACGATCAAGGCAGGCACGCAGCTCGCCACGTGGGATCCGCTGACGCGTCCGATCATCACCGAGTACGGTGGTACGGTGAAGTTCGAGAACGTCGAGGAAGGCGTGACCGTCGCGAAGCAGATCGACGACGTGACCGGCCTGTCGACGCTGGTCGTGATCGACGTGAAGCGCCGTGGTTCGCAGGCTTCGAAGAGCGTGCGTCCGCAGGTCAAGCTGCTCGATGCGAACGGCGACGAAGTGAAGATTCCGGGCACGGAGCACGCGGTGCAGATCGGCTTCCAGGTCGGCGCACTGATCACCGTGAAGGATGGTCAGCAAGTGCAGGTCGGTGAAGTGCTCGCACGTATCCCGACGGAAGCGCAGAAGACGCGTGACATTACCGGCGGTCTGCCGCGGGTGGCGGAACTGTTCGAAGCGCGTTCGCCGAAGGATGCCGGCATTCTCGCGGAAGTCACCGGTACGACGTCGTTCGGTAAGGACACGAAGGGCAAGCAGCGTCTCGTCATCACGGATCTCGAGGGCAACCAGCACGAGTTCCTGATCGCGAAGGAAAAGCAGGTTCTGGTTCACGATGCCCAGGTCGTCAACAAGGGCGAAATGATCGTGGACGGTCCGGCCGATCCGCACGACATCCTGCGTCTGCAGGGTATCGAGGCGCTGTCGCGCTACATCGTCGACGAAGTGCAGGACGTGTATCGTCTGCAGGGCGTGAAGATCAACGACAAGCACATCGAGGTGATCGTTCGCCAGATGCTGCGTCGTGTGCAGATCACCGACAACGGCGATACGCGCTTCATCCCGGGCGAACAGGTCGAGCGTTCCGACATGCTGGACGAGAACGATCGCATGATCGCCGAGGACAAGCGTCCGGCTTCGTACGACAACGTGCTGCTCGGTATCACGAAGGCATCGCTGTCGACCGACTCGTTCATCTCCGCGGCATCGTTCCAGGAAACGACCCGCGTGCTGACCGAAGCGGCGATCATGGGCAAGCGCGACGATCTGCGCGGCCTGAAGGAAAACGTGATCGTCGGCCGCCTGATTCCGGCCGGTACGGGTCTCGCGTTCCACAAGGCACGCAAGGCGAAGGAATCGTCGGATCGCGAGCGTTTCGACCAGATCGCAGCGGAAGAGGCGTTCGATTTCGGCACGCCGAGCACGCCTGCTGCGGAAGAGCCGCAACAGCACCCGGCAGCCGAGTAAGCGCGGGCGGCGCGAGCCGCCTTGCCTCACCACGCTGTCACCGAGACCGCCCGGTTTTGCCGGGCGGTTTTTTTTCATCTGTCGTTCGCGTGCATGACGCGCCTGTGCCGTGCCGGCCTCGCTTGCTCGCGACGGACGTGCGGCCTGACTGCAAGCGCCACCGAAGCCGTTGCAATCACTTGCGGCGCGGTCGTGGCAGGCTCGTCATGCACGCGAACGAACCCTGGCCGATCGGCCAAAACCGCACGATTCGCCACGCGTCCCGCGAGCGGGTTGTTAAAATTGCGGTCATCGTCCAGCCGTCCCCGCCCTCTTTCATGTCCCGCGCCCTCGAAATCCTCGACGAAGTATTTGGTTATCCCGCTTTTCGCGGCCAGCAGGGCGAAATCGTCGAACACGTCGCCGGCGGCGGCGATTGTCTCGTGCTGATGCCGACCGGCGGCGGCAAGTCGCTGTGCTACCAGATTCCGGCGCTGCTGCGTCGCGAGGCCGGGCAGGGTGCCGGTATCGTCGTGTCGCCGCTGATCGCGCTGATGCAGGACCAGGTCGCCGCACTGAGCGAAGTGGGCGTGCGCGCGGCGTACCTGAACTCGACACTGTCGGGCGCCGAGGCCGCGGCGACCGAGCGGGCGCTGCGCGAAGGCGAAATCGACCTGCTGTATGTCGCGCCCGAGCGGCTGATGACAGGGCGCTTCCTCGACCTGCTCGAGCGCGCGAAGATCGGCCTGTTCGCGATCGACGAAGCGCACTGCGTGTCGCAATGGGGGCACGATTTCCGCCCGGAATACATCCAGCTGTCGGTGCTGCACGAGCGATTTCCGTCGGTGCCGCGCATCGCATTGACCGCGACGGCCGATGCGATCACGCGCGACGAGATCATCCACCGTCTCGCGCTCGACGACGCACGCGTGTTCGTGTCGAGCTTCGACCGCCCGAACATCCGCTACCGGATCGTCGAAAAGGACAACGCGCGATCGCAGCTGCTCGATTTCATCCGCGCCGAACACACGAATGCCGACGGCACGACGGATGCGGGTGTCGTTTATTGCCTGTCGCGCCGCAAGGTCGAGGAAACGGCCGAATGGCTGAAGGCGCAAGGCGTGCGCGCGCTGCCGTATCACGCGGGGATGGAGTTCGAGGTGCGGCAGAAGCACCAGGAAATGTTCCAGCGCGAGGAAGGCATCGTGATGTGCGCGACGATCGCGTTCGGCATGGGCATCGACAAGCCGGACGTGCGCTTCGTCGCGCACCTGGATCTGCCGAAGAGCGTCGAAGGCTACTACCAGGAAACGGGCCGCGCCGGCCGCGACGGGATGCCCGCGAATGCGTGGATGGCGTACGGGCTCGGCGACGTCGTCCAGCAGCGCAAGATGATCGACGAATCGGATGCCGACGACGCACACAAGCGCGTCCAGACGTCGAAGCTCGACGCGCTGCTCGGGCTGTGCGAGACGATCTCGTGCCGCCGCGTGCGGCTGCTGAACTACTTCGGCGAGGAGAGCAAGCCGTGCGGCAACTGCGATACGTGCCTCGAGCCGCCCGCTTCGTGGGACGCGACGCGTGAGGCGCAGATGGCGCTGTCGTGCGTGTTCCGCGCGCAGCGCGCGAGCGGCTTCAATTTCGGCTCGAGCCACCTGATCGAGATCCTGCGCGGCGGGCGCACCGAGAAGGTGTTGCAGCGGGGCCACGACCAGCTGACGACGTTCGGGATCGGCGCGTCGCTGTCGGAGCCCGAGTGGCGCGCGATATTTCGGCAGCTCGTCGCGTACGGCTACCTGGCCGTCGATCACGGCGGCTTCGGTGCACTCGTGCTGACCGAGGCCGCGAAGCCGGTGTTGAAGAACGAGGAGAAGGTCACGCTGCGCCGCTACGTGAAGCCGCAGCGCACGCGCCAGTCGTCGGGCCGCAGCGGCACGCGCGTCGATCCGACGGCCGGCATGGGCACGCGCGAGCGCGCAAGGTGGGATGCGCTGCGCGCGTGGCGCGCGGAAACGGCGAAGACGGACGGCGTGCCGGCCTACGTGATTTTCCACGACGCGACGCTCGCCGAGATCGCACGCAACGCGCCGGAGACGATCGACGACCTGCGCCATATCCCCGGCATGGGGGTGCGCAAGCTGGAGCGCTTCGGCGACGAGATCATCGACGTCGTCGAGTCTGCCTGACACAGGCGTTCCGACCCTTCCGGTAAACCACGCGTCCGGCCGGCGAATCACGCAAGCCGTTGACTTAGTTGGTATTTCCGGAATATGATGCTGGGTTCCGGTATTCGGTGGGCCGAGTTGCGTTCGAAAGCTCGCACCCGTTTCGCCGGTTCGGAAGTCAACTGTGCGCCGATTCTCGCTTTGCCCGAAATCGATGTGCAGATTTTGTTCAATTTCAGGAATAAACAATGCCAACCATCAACCAACTGGTTCGCAAAGGCCGTCAGTCGGAAACGACGAAGAGCAAGAGCCCGGCCCTGCAGGACTGCCCCCAGCGTCGCGGCGTGTGCACCCGTGTGTACACGACGACGCCGAAGAAGCCGAACTCGGCACTCCGTAAGGTCGCCAAGGTTCGTCTGACGAACGGCTTCGAAGTGATTTCGTACATCGGCGGTGAAGGCCACAACCTGCAGGAACACTCGGTTGTGCTGATCCGCGGCGGCCGTGTGAAGGACTTGCCGGGTGTGCGTTACCACATGGTTCGCGGCTCGCTGGATACCCAGGGCGTCAAGGACCGTAAGCAAGCGCGCTCGAAGTACGGCGCGAAGCGTGCAAAGGCTGCCAAGTAAGCAGTTTTTGATCAGGGATCGCCGCAGGGCGGTCAAGGCGGGAGTGCCGGATTGCCGGTGCTGTCGAGTAAGTGGTCACCCGGCCAAGCTGGTTAGTCGTGAAGATGTGATCGGGTTTGTTGGTGGCCGCGGAGCTGGTTCCAGCTCCAACTGAACAAGTAAAGGAAGAATCATGCCGCGTCGTCGCGAAGTCCCCAAGCGGGAAGTGTTGCCGGATCCGAAGTTCGGTAACGTTGATGTAGCCAAGTTCATGAACATGCTGATGCTGTCCGGCAAGAAGTCGGTTGCGGAGCGCATCGTTTATGGCGCATTCGAACAGATCCAGACCAAGGGTGGCAAGGACCCGCTGGAAGTGTTCACGGTTGCGCTCAACAACGTCAAGCCGGTGGTCGAAGTGAAGAGCCGTCGCGTTGGTGGTGCCAACTATCAAGTTCCGGTCGAAGTGCGCCCGTCGCGTCGTATGGCATTGGCGATGCGCTGGCTGCGTGAGGCTGCGAAGAAGCGCAGCGAGAAGTCGATGGCTCTGCGCCTGGCAGGTGAACTCTCCGAAGCGGCCGAAGGCCGTGGCGGCGCGATGAAGAAGCGCGATGAAGTTCACCGCATGGCAGAAGCCAACCGCGCGTTCTCGCATTTCCGTTTCTAAGCGCCTGGCTGGGCTGTTTGCGGAAATAAATTCCGGGCGGGTGCGCTTTTCAGGCGCCTCGCCCGTTTGTGTTGAAGCATGATGCAGCAGGGCTGCATCGTGTCATCCCAGTAGAGGATCAAAGTGGCTCGCAAGACTCCTATCGAGCGCTACCGCAATATCGGTATTAGCGCTCACATCGACGCCGGCAAAACGACGACGACCGAGCGCATTCTGTTTTACACCGGTGTGAACCACAAGATCGGTGAAGTCCACGACGGCGCAGCCACGATGGACTGGATGGAGCAGGAACAGGAGCGTGGCATCACGATCACGTCCGCTGCTACCACGGCCTTCTGGAAGGGCATGGGCGGCAACTATCCGGAACACCGCATCAACATCATCGACACCCCGGGCCACGTCGACTTCACGATCGAAGTGGAGCGTTCGATGCGCGTGCTCGACGGCGCGTGCATGGTGTACTGCGCAGTGGGCGGCGTGCAGCCGCAGTCGGAAACGGTGTGGCGCCAGGCTAACAAGTACAAGGTGCCGCGTCTCGCGTTCGTCAACAAGATGGACCGTACCGGCGCGAACTTCTTCAAGGTCTACGACCAGCTCCGTCTGCGCCTGAAGGCGAACCCGGTTCCGGTCGTGGTGCCGATCGGCGCGGAAGAAAACTTCAAGGGCGTCGTCGACCTGATCAAGATGAAGGCGATCATTTGGGACGAAGCGTCGCAAGGCACGAAGTTCGACTACGTCGACATCCCGGCTGAGCTCGCAGAGACCTGCAAGGAATGGCGCGAAAAGATGGTTGAAGTGGCTGCTGAGGCCAGCGAAGACCTGATGAACAAGTACCTGGAAGAAGGCGATCTGCCTGAAGCCGACATCGTCAAGGCGCTGCGTGATCGTACGATCGCGTGCGAAATCCAGCCGATGCTGTGCGGTACCGCGTTCAAGAACAAGGGCGTGCAGCGTATGCTCGACGCCGTGATCGACTTCCTGCCGTCGCCGGTCGACATCCCGCCGGTCAAGGGCGAGCTCGAAAACGGTGAAGAAGCGGAGCGCAAGGCGTCGGACGACGAGAAGTTCTCGTCGCTCGCGTTCAAGATCATGACCGACCCGTTCGTCGGCCAGCTGATCTTCTTCCGTGTGTACTCGGGCGTCGTCAACTCGGGCGACACGCTGCTGAACTCGACCAAGGGCAAGAAGGAACGCCTCGGCCGTATTCTGCAGATGCACGCGAACCAGCGTGAAGAAATCAAGGAAGTCCGTGCAGGCGACATCGCTGCTGCGGTCGGCCTGAAGGAAGCGACCACCGGCGACACGCTGTGCGATCCGGCAAACCCGATCGTGCTCGAGCGCATGGTGTTCCCGGAGCCGGTGATTTCGCAGGCTGTCGAGCCGAAGACCAAGGCCGACCAGGAAAAGATGGGCCTGGCGCTGAACCGTCTGGCACAGGAAGATCCGTCGTTCCGCGTGCAGACCGACGAAGAGTCGGGCCAGACCATCATTTCGGGCATGGGCGAGCTCCACCTCGAAATTCTGGTCGACCGGATGAAGCGTGAATTCGGCGTGGAAGCAACCGTCGGCAAGCCGCAGGTTGCATACCGCGAAACGATCCGTTCGACGGCGAAGGACGTCGACGGCAAGTTCGTCAAGCAGTCGGGTGGTCGCGGCCAGTACGGTCACGCGGTCATCACGCTCGAGCCGAACGAACAAGGCAAGGGCTACGAGTTCTTCGACGAGATCAAGGGTGGTGTGATTCCGCGTGAATACATCCCGGCGGTCGACAAGGGTATCCAGGACACGCTGAAGTCGGGCGTGCTGGCTGGCTTCCCGGTCGTCGACGTGAAGGTTCACCTGACGTTCGGTTCGTACCACGACGTTGACTCGAACGAAAACGCGTTCCGCATGGCCGGTTCGATGGCGTTCAAGGAAGCAATGCGCAAGGCGAACCCGGTCGTCCTCGAGCCGATGATGGCTGTCGAAGTCGAGACGCCGGAAGACTACATGGGCAACGTGATGGGCGACCTGTCGGGCCGTCGCGGTATCGTCCAGGGCATGGAAGACATGGTTGGCGGCGGCAAGATCGTGCGCGCCGAAGTGCCGCTGTCGGAAATGTTCGGCTATTCGACGTCGCTGCGCTCGCTGACGCAAGGTCGTGCAACGTACACGATGGAGTTCAAGCACTACGCTGAAGCTCCGCGCAACGTTGCTGATGCGATCATCAGCGCGAAGTCGAAGTAATTCGCTATCTCAATCGATAATTTTTGAAAGAAGAGAATCATGGCAAAAGGTAAATTCGAGCGGACCAAGCCGCACGTGAACGTTGGTACGATTGGTCACGTTGACCACGGCAAGACGACGCTGACGGCAGCGATCACGACGGTTCTGACGAAGAAGTTCGGCGGCGAAGCGAAGGCGTACGACCAGATCGACGCGGCACCGGAAGAAAAGGCGCGCGGCATCACGATCAACACGGCGCACGTCGAGTACGAAACGGCTAACCGCCACTACGCACACGTCGACTGCCCGGGCCACGCTGACTATGTGAAGAACATGATCACGGGCGCAGCGCAGATGGACGGCGCGATCCTGGTTTGCTCGGCAGCAGACGGCCCGATGCCGCAAACGCGTGAGCACATCCTGCTGGCGCGTCAGGTTGGCGTTCCGTACATCATCGTGTTCCTGAACAAGTGCGACATGGTGGACGACGCTGAACTGCTCGAGCTGGTCGAGATGGAAGTTCGCGAACTCCTGTCGAAGTACGACTTCCCGGGCGACGACACGCCGATCGTGAAGGGTTCGGCAAAGCTGGCGCTGGAAGGCGACACGGGCGAGCTG